>DATEMX010000686.1:0-16431 GCA_035275365.1 Polyangiaceae bacterium
TACGTTGGGTCTCAGCCATTTTGGACGATCGTGATCTTCTCCTGCCAAAGTCTGCAGCAGTAATATGAGGGGTGGCCCGGACGGGTCGGCGGGATTTTGCTCCCCTTCGGGGCCGCGATCCAGCACTAACCGAGCGTCACAGTCGCGTCACCTCACCAAGGACCGACAAGCTCAGCTTGCGGCGGACTTGGGCCGCGTGGAGAAAACAGCCGCCGGCCCAATCGAGCAAGGCAGCCACGCCCACGGCCAAGAGCAGCGCCAGTAGCGTCCCCCCGATCGCGAGGATCGCTCGAATCGGACGTTTCGGCGCCGTGGGAATCTCCGCCGGCCGGTGGAGGCTATATCGATATCGGAAGGCGCTCCGCGCCAAGTCGAGCTCGAGCTTGGCCGCTCCTATCTGATCCATCGACTCTTCGTATTTGTGAATGCGGCTTTCCAAGCGCGAAAGCGCGATGGCACTCGCGGGATCGACCAGTTCGAGATCTTGGCGTGACGGCGGCAGCGCGGGCCCGCGGGCCAGGGGGGCCGCCGGTGAGAAGCCGACCGACGCGCTCGGCGCTCGGGCGAGTTGCGATCCCTTCGCCGCCGCCTTGGCGCCGCTCGCCAGCTCGGTCAAGAGACTACGCTCCTCGCTCTTCAACGCCGCCAAGGTGCCGGGCTCGTCGACGAGCGCGTCGATCTTGCGCTGAAGCGCCATAACGGGCGGGTACGACGGCGTATACGTGCCCAAGAGGCCAGCCATTTGCGACTTCAGCTCCGACAGCTGTTTTCTCCGGTCGTCCTCGATTTCTCGAATTTGGTGTTTTTTTTCCTCGAGTCTTCGCGCGATGTCGGGATCGGGACCTAGCCCTTCGCCCGGAGTGTGGGATCTGCCGCCTCCCACCGCGACGAGAGGCTCCGGCGCGCTCTTCCACTCTCCCTTCGTGCGCAGGAATTCGTCCATCGCCACGTCGATCCCCTCGCGATCGACTTTGGCGTGCTCCTCGAGCAGCGCGATGGCGTCCATGACGATGGAAACCTCGACGGCATGCCGGCTCTCCAGGAAATTGTGCAGCGCACCCGATACCAGCTCGTAGGCCGTCTTCGGATCGCCCCAATCGGCCACGAAGGTCACCGTCGTGCCGTCCGATTTGACGGCGATGTGGCTCTCCAGCACCTTGGCCGTCACGAGAACTTTCTCTTCCTCCGTCAGGGCCTTCTCGCCTGGCCGGGGTGGCGCCATGCGATCGACGAGGTGCGTTTGTCGCACGAGCGAGATCAAGTTGTCGCGACCTTTGACGGCTTCGGACACACCTTCCGCAGGATCGGATTCGCTGGGCGTGCGCGCACGGTTGGCGTCACCGAACGTGGGAAGGGTGACGTTGCGTGCGAGCAGCAACGTTGCCGAGGACTCGTAGGTCGCTCGAGCCTGCCACGCGGCGAGCGCCCCCAGCGCCGCCACCACGCAGAAAACGACGGCAGACACCTTCGGGTGGTGACGAGGAGCTCGCAAAACGAGGACCGCTGTTTCTTTGAGCGCGTGGACGTCGAACGGCCGCTCGTCGGCCGCGTTGTCGTGGTCGTAGCGCATGATCTCGCTTCACATGGGATGCGACTTCGTCCGTCGCGTCTCGCGGCCGTCCGGCCCATCCCAGAGACGGAGCGGAGGGCGTCCAGAACGTAACGCTTTGATTTAATTCAATTATTTAGGCAGCTACCGGGACCAAAGTGGTAGCGTTCCGCCATGAAAAAGGAACGCGTACAAGCTCCGCTCGCCGCGCTCTCGGCCTTGTGCCTGACGTCGCTCGTTCAGTGCGCCAAAGGGGAATTCGGCGACGAACGGGAGATCAGTCTCATGGACGGTGCCGCCGGCAAGGGTACCGGCACCACGCACGCCGAGGGAGGGGCTCCTACGTTCGACGCCGGCACAGCGCCGATGGCCGCCGTGGCCGAAGCAGGGACGGGACGACCAAGCGCGCTCGATGCGGCGCCCTCGGGATCCCCGGGAGCGGTCCGCCCGGGCTCACAGGACGCCGGTAGCGGACGAGCCGAAGCAGGCGTCGACGCGGGGCAGCGCGAGGCGAGCGTGGTGCGCGCGTGGCGGCCCTTCGGCGACGATAGCCCGTGGAACACGCGTGTGGCCGTTTCACCGGCTTTGGCGCCCGACTCCGCGGCGCTCATCGCTGACTTCGCGACGAGTTCGGCGTGGCCCTACGTCTCCATCAACATCGAGAATTACAGCATTCCCGTTTATTGGGTCGACGCGACCACGCCCGTGGCCAACGTGCAGGCCACGCTCTTGGCCGGCCAAGGGTTCGTGGGAGGCCGCGCGAGCGTACCTATCCCCGAGAATGCGCTGGCCGCCTTAGGCACCGACCGGCACCTCTGCGTCATCGATCGCCGAACGAACCAAGAGTGGGGATTTTGGGACATCCACAAGACGGGCGTCGGTGCGTGGAGCTGTAGGGTCGGCGCGTCGGCCGACCTCGGCGGCACGGGTGTGCGCCCGCTGAAAGACGTTGCCGTTCCGAAGACCCTCGCGCATGGCGCGAGAGCGTGCGGCTTTCCTCTCGCCGCCGGTCTCATCACCGTGGAAGAGATGCGCGCGGGCCGGATCGATCATGTCTTGGCCTTCGCCTACCCTCACATCCGGTCGCATTGGTACACGTATCCGGCGAGCACGGCGCAGGTGACCACCGATCAAGCTTTGCCCACGCGCGGCATCCCCTGTGGGGGCCGGATTCAGCTCGATCCCACGCTGAACCTCGAGAGCCTCGGGCTTTCGCGCTCCGGCCTCGTCATCGCGCGCGCCCTCCAAGAATACGGCGCGCTCGTCGGCGATTTCTCGGGCGCCATGAGCCTCTACGCCGACGCGTCACCCCAAGCGCAGGCGGCTTGGCGCGGCGGACTCTTGTCGATGCTCGAGGTTCAAACCAAGTTGGACCTTCGCAAGTTTCGCGTACTCGCGATGGGCCAGCTCCACGAAGACGACAATTAGCTCTAACGACGCTCGTTGCCGGAGGCCGCTTGGGGAGCCTCGCGCGTGGTGCGAACCCAATCGGACGTTTTCGGCTGGCGAAGGCGGAGCCACAACTTCCACCCCACGTAGAAGGGCGCGCACCCGAGCTCGAGCAAGCCGCGCGCGCCCGTGCCCGAGAGCGACCACCCGCGCAAGACGTAGAGCGCGATGGCGACGAGGTTCGCGATCCAAATGTTGAGCGAAACGTCTTCGCCGACGACGTAGGTGCACAGCGCGGCCACGACGAGCCCGAACGATGCCAGCGCCGCGAGCGTTCCCAGCGGCGGCACGAGAACGTCGGCGGCGAGATCGAGCAGCACCACGTCGCGGCGAGCAATGCCCTTTCGCAAAAGCGGCCACCCGTGCTTTTTGGCGAGGGCAGCGCGCCCGCCCTCCCACCTCTGACGCTGCGACCGCGAGGCCTTGGCCGAAGAAACCATCTCGCCGTAGACGTGGGCGTCGGCCGCGTAGTGCACGCGAATGCCCGCCTCGCCCAGGCGAATGCCGTATTCCACGTCTTCGACGATGGAGAACGCCTCGTGCGGCACGAGCGCGAGCACCTTGGAGGTAAAGCACATGCCGTTGCCCCGCAGCCCCGAAGAGACGCGCAAACGTTCGCGCGCCGTCGATCGAAGCACGTGAAAAGCTCCGAACGCGATCGCCATGAGCCGCGTTCGCCACGACGCATTGGCGTTGCGAACGGCGTAGTCCGCCTGAACGGCGAGGGCTCCGCTCTCGATGCACGCCGCGAACGACGACAAGAGATTCGGCGAAACGACGGTGTCGGCGTCGACGACGACCAGCGCATCGACCTCGGGGGCCAAGAGCTCGAACGCGTGCGCCAGCGCGTAGCCCTTGCCGCGCCGCTCGTCGTCGCTGCGAACGATGACCTTGGCCCCGGCGCGTTCGGCGCGCACCGCGGTTTCGTCGGCGCAGTTGTCGGCGATCACCACCACCGAAAAGCGATCCTTCGGGTAGTCGATGGCAAACAAGTTTTCGACGGTCGCCGCGATGCCACCCTCTTCGTCGTGCGCCGGCACCAGCACGGTAAAGCGCAGGTCGGACGACGCCGGACGCACCGCCGCGAGCCGCCTCGAGAAGAGCGTGAGCGACAGCAGGTACGCGTCGGCGACCGACAACGGCACCGCCGCGATCGATGACACGACGTCGGCAATCATGGGAGGGGCCAGGCTCGTCCAGTTGGACCAAGGTTGTCAATCGGGTTGAGAGCGGTGGCGCGTTTCCGTCCGCGGTTCCGAAGCGCGCTGCTCCCAAAAGCACTGGCACGCCGCTCGCTTCGCATCGCCGGAAACCCGATGAAGCTCGCGTACCTGGTCAACCAATATCCGAAAGTCAGTCACACGTTCATTCGGCGTGAGATCGCCGCCATCGAAGACTTGGGGCTCGAAGTCGATCGCTTCTCGCTGAGAGGCACGCGCGAATCCCTAGAGGACGACGCCGACGAAGTGGAGCGGCTCCGCACCCGCGTGGTTCTCGATGCCGGCCTCGGGGGGCTCGCCCGCGCCGGCCTGTGGATGGGGATGACGCGACCCCGACGGCTCCTCCGGGGAGCAAAACTCGCTTACTCGGTGGGGCGGCGTTCCGACCGAGGCATTCTGCGACACGTCGTCTACCTCGCCGAAGCTTGCGCTCTCGCGCGATGGCTGGAGCGCGCGGGCTGTCGGCACCTCCACGCGCATTTCGGGACCAACTCGACCACCGTGGCGATGCTGTGCCGCGAGATCGGAGGCCCTCCGTTCAGCTTCACGGTGCATGGCCCCGAGGAGTTCGACAAACCCGATTTCATCGGTCTCGCCGAGAAGATCGAGCGATGTGCTTTCGCCGCGGCGGTGAGCAACCACGGGCTCGGGCAGCTCTATCGCCGATCGCATCTCCGGCATTGGTCGAAGCTCCACCTCGTGCGATGCGGCGTGGACGCAGGTTTTTTCGACGCGCCGGAGACGCCTGTCCCCGAGGAGCCGCGGCTCGTGTGCGTTGGACGGCTCTGCGCGGAAAAAGGACAACTCCTCCTCATCGAGGCGGCGGCGCTCCTCGCCCAAGACGGAATCGCGTTCGAGTTGACGCTCGTCGGAGACGGTGAACTTCGAGGGCAGATCGACGAAGCGATCCTGCGCCATGGGTTGGGCGAGAAGATCCGTGTCATGGGTTGGGCGACCGGCGACGGCGTGCGCAAAGAGATCACCCGCGCGCGGGCGTTGGTGCTTCCGAGCTTCGCCGAAGGTCTCCCCGTGGTGCTCATGGAGGCGTTCGCGCTGGGACGTCCCGTGATCAGCACCTACGTCGCGGGCATCCCCGAGCTCGTCGTGCCGGGAAAATCGGGGTGGCTCGTGCCCTCGGGTTCCGTCACGGCCTTGGCTTCTGCGATGAGGGAGGTGCTGGTGAAGCCCGCCTCCGAGCTCGGGCTCATGGCTGCCGAAGGTAAGCGGCGCGTCCACGAGCTACACGACGTTCGCGCTTCCGCCGCGTTGCTCTCGTCCCGCCTGCAGGAAGCGAGCGCATGAGGGGGCTCACCGGGGCGCTGCTTTCGGCGCTCGCTGCGCTCTTGGCGCTGCCGAGCTGCATCTTCTTCGTCGAGTGCGTCGCCGCGCTCTTGCCGCGGCGCAAGCGAGGCGAACCATCGACTCCCGTCGCTCGGCGCGACGACATTCGCGTCGCCGTGCTGGTGCCTGCCCACGACGAAGAGGCGGTCATCTCGATGACGCTCGCCGGCATCGTCCCCGAGCTTCGCGCGAGCGATCGCTTGCTCGTCGTGGCCGACAACTGCTCCGATCGCACCGCCGATCTGGCGCGCGCTGGGGGAGCCGAGGTCATCGTGCGAAACGATCCGTTCCAACGCGGCAAAGGTTTCGCGCTCGACTTCGGCATCGCTCACATCACGCCGCACCCACCCGACGTGCTGGTCGTCATCGACGCCGATTGCCGCGTCGAACGAGGGGCCATACGCCGCCTCGCAGAGTTTGCGATGGAGCGCGGGCGTCCGGCGCAAGCCGACAATCTGCTCGCCGTCCCGCGCGCGGCGCCCCCCCTCACCTCGATTTCGGCCCTTGCCTTCTTGGTGCGCAATCGCGTGAGGCCCACGGGCCTCACGCGGCTCGGGCTCCCGTGCCAGTTGATGGGGTGCGGCATGGCGCTTCCGTGGAAGGTAGTCGAGAAGGCTCCCTCTTCGGGCTCCAACCTGGTGGAAGACATGATGATGGGTATCGAGCTCGCGTGGCGCGGCTTCGCACCCGTGTATTGCACCGGCGCGCACGTCACCAGCCCGCCGCCGAAGCGCACGCAGGCCATGCGCGGCCAGAGGCGCCGCTGGGAGTACGGACACATCTCGACGCTCATTCATCGAGCCCCGAGCCTCATCTTTCGCGGGTTCGCCGAGCGAAGGCAGGAGCTGCTCGCCATGGGCCTCGACCTCTTGGTTCCGCCGCTCGCGCTGCTTTCCATGATGCTCGCAGCGTCGTTCCTCCTCGCCTTCGCGTGGAGCATGTCCGGCGGATCGCCGGCCCCGCTCGTCATCTCGTCGCTCGCCTTGGGCATGGTCGGCGTCGCCGTGATCTCCACCTGGCTCAAATTCGGCCGGCAAGTCTTGCCCGGTCGCTACCTCTTCGCGCTCCCGTTTTATCTAGTGTGGAAGGTGCCGCTCTACTTGTCCTTTCTGATCAGCGGACGGCGACGCGGGTGGGAGCGTACGGAGCGCCTGGCGCGCTCCGACTCGTCGCCGACACAGGCGAGGTAACGATGGCCGACTTGCGGTCACGCTTGCGCGGCAGCGTCGCCAAAGGCTCGCTGTGGGCGGTGCTCGGTTACGGCGGCGGCCAGATCTTGCGCCTCGGCGGCAACCTCGTCCTCTGGCGGCTGCTCGACGCCTCGGCGTTCGGCTTGATGGCCATCGTGAACGTTCTGCTCCTCGGCCTCACGATGTTCTCCGACGTGGGGATAGGCCCGAGCATCATCCAGAACGAGCGCGGTCACGACCCGCGGTTCTTGAAGACGGCCTTCAGCGTTCAGGTGCTACGAGGATTCGCCCTGCTCGCCGTCGCCGCCGCTTCGTCGGTCCCCCTCGCCCGCTTCTACGGCGAGCCCCTTCTCTCGGCGCTCATCCCCGTCGTCGCCGTAAGCGCCGCCCTTGCCGGCTTCAACTCCACCAAGCTCTTTACGGCAACGAAGCGCGTCGCGCTCGGTAAGCTCACGGTGGTCGACCTCGCCTCGCAGGCGGCGGGCCTCGCGGTGATGGTGCTCTGGGCCGTGCGGAGCGCGAGCATTTGGGCCCTCGTCGCCGGCGGCCTCGCGGCGAGCGCCGTCCGCCTCGCTCTCAGTCACGTCGTGCTCGAAGGACCGCGCGACGGGTTTCTCCTCGATCTGCCGTCCTTGCGTTCGCTCTTGCACTTCGGCCGCTGGATCTTCGTCAGCACCTTGCTCACCTTCGCGGTCATGCAGTCGGATCGCCTCGTCTTCGGCAAGCTCGTCTCCATGCAGACGTTGGGCGTCTACAGCATCGCCACCGTTTGGGCGTCGTTCCCCACGCAGATCTTGGGGCACGTCTTCCAATCGGTGGCCTTTCCTACGCTGAGCAAGCTGCACAACGAAGGGTCCGACGTCGGCCCCACCCACCGTTCGCTGCGCATGCCTTGGCTCGCCGCGAGCGGCTGGGCCTCGGCATGCCTCATCGCAGGCGGCCCCGCACTCGTCGGGTTTCTCTACGACGCGCGGGCTGAGGACGCCGGACCCGTCCTCCAGATTCTGTCAGCGGGAGCGTGGCTCTTGGCGCTCGAGATCACCAACGGCTCGGCGCTCTTGGCGTGCGGCAAGCCGAAATGGGTGGCCGGCGCGAGCGCGGCGAAGCTGGCAGGCATGATCGTCTTCATCCCGCTCGGGTTCTCGCTCGGCGGCTTCTTCGGAGCGGTAGCGGGCTTCGCGATCTCGGAGGTGCTGCGGTACGCCGTTTCGGCCGCCGGCGCCGTGAGGGCCGGCGTGCGTGGCTACCGCGACGACATGGCGCTCACCGGCGTCGTCGTGGTGACGTCGCTCGCCGGCTGGCTCGCCCGCGTGAAGTTCGACGACGTCGCCGCTCTCGCTCCCATTTCGATCGAGCACCCACGGGCCTTGGCGTTCGCCGAGGGCGTGGTCGTCTTGGCCGCCGTCACGGCGGGATGGGCGCTGGCGATCGTGACGTCGAGGCGACGAGGTCTGCTCGGCGCGGCGACATCGCCGCCGCGAGCCTACGACTTGTCCCCATGAGAGCGCCCGCCAACAAATAAGGATAGCCTTCCCACAAGCCGTTCGGAATGAGGTCCGTCGCCACGAGCGCGACGATGAGCGAGAGGCCCGAGAGCAGGAACCGATCGCCTTTGTCGGCGATCCGCCGGAGCCTCCGGCGCACGATGAAAACGGGGAGCAAGAGAATACCGAAAGCGGCGGCGAAGCCCACGATCCCCATCACGCTGACGAGCACGATCCAATGACCGTCGGTCACCGACGCCGGCCGCGCTTGCTCGTCGAAGAGGAGCGCGCGATCGTATTCGCCCCAACCGAAGGCGATGCGCTGGCGGGCTTTGGCGAGCACGGCGTCCTCGTTCTCGAATCGAAAGAGGAGCGATTGCTCCCGCGCGGCGTCGACCATTTCCGCCGCCGACAAGATCTTGCCGACGGGAAAGAGATCGGCCGCGCGGAGAGCGGGGTAGATGGCGACGGCGAAGGCAAGCAACATGGCCACACGCTGGCGACCCCGTACGCCGGCCAAAAGCGCGACCAAGAGGCCGAAGAGTCCGTAGAGAATGGCCCCCGTGCTCTTGCAGAAGACGAGGACGACGAACAAGAACAGCGCGCCGAGCCGCGTGGGAACGGCCAAGAGCGCGCGCCGATGTTTGGACACCACCCACGCCGACAACATCGCCACGACGAAGAATCGCCCGAGGGCCAAGCCGTGCGACATGAAGACCATGGGCCGGTAGCCGCCCCAGCGAAGCGTCTGCAGAAACGAATGCTGGTGGTAGCCGTAGATCCAATAATGAAACTGCGGGCTCATCCTCATCTCCACCATCGCGAACGGCGCGTAGACGAGCCCCGCGATGGCGAACGCCGCCAAGAGGTCCTTGAGATCGCGCGACGAGCGAAAGAGCACGAGGCCCAGAAAGAACGGCATGGCGTGATGAAGGGTTTGGCTCGCGCTCGTGTAGAGGCCGTCTTTCACGGTCAGGCCCGGCAAGGTCACCGTCTTCATCGTGCCGTAGCGGAGCGCGTCGGTGTTGGTGAGCGCCGTGCCGACCGGCCCCAAGAACAAAACCAGCGCCAGGAACGCGAACCACCGCTCGCGCGGCGCGGAGAGAACACGCCCCGGGCAACGGAGCAAGCACCCCGCGAAGACGCAGAGGTAGGGGATGTTGTGTTTGTCGAAGGGGGGCAGGTAGGGAAACTTGAACTTGGCGCCCTCCGGCAAAAAGAGCAGCGCTCCGAGCAACACGACCGTCGCGGCGCGCTGGGGCCGCATCGTCACGAACGCGAGCAAGGAGATGGGCAGCCATAAAAGAAGGGCCACCTCCGCGATGGTGCCCGAGCCTTCGTTCACGGCGTGACGGCTTCCGCCCCTTCACCTTTCTTTGCGTCAGGAGCCGCCTTGTATTCGATGAGCAGCGAGCGACGTCCGAAGAGGCGTCCCATTTGCCACCGACACATGCCTGCAAAATGGGCAAACTTGGCGATCACGCAGAAGGCCGCGTAGAGCGACGCAACGTCGGGAGCGTCGCCTCGCGCGCGCCGCTGTGCTCGCACGCGAAGGTAGAGCGCCAGGTAGCCCGAGAGGCCGACGAGCCCTACCGGACCGGCGAAGATGCATCCGAGCATCATGAGGAGGGGGAGCGCCAGAGCGAACGCCAAGACGGAGCGCACCTCGCGCCGCCAATAGCCGTGGCGCGCGAAGACCTCCGCGTAGGCGTGGCCCGCTCGAACCGCGCGACGCCACCACGCCGTGAAGGTGGTCATGGCGGCGTCGTGGAGCGTCATCTCACAATCGATGCGTCGAACGGACCAATCGCGCCGCCGCAGTCGAAAGCAAAACTCCGGCTCCTCGCCGGCGATCATGCCCGCGTCGTACCCTCCGACGTCGCAGAACGCCGAGAGGCGCAGGAGCGCGTCGCCGCCCGACGATTCGGCCTCGCCCACCGGCGTCTCCCACTCCATTTCGCAGAGGCGGTTGTAGATCGACCGCTCGGGATGTCGCTCACGCCGGCGCCCGCACACCACCGCCACCCGAGGATGCGCCGTGACGACGAGCATCGCGGTGGCGATGAACTCGGGTGCGAGCTCGCAATCGCCGTCCACGACCTGGACGAAATCCACGCCCGCGGCCATTTCGAGGAGCCGCGCGACGCCGGCGTTTCGCGCTCGAGCTGCCGTGAATGGCTCCGAAGAATCGAGCGTGACGACGTCCACGCCGAACGCACGCGCGCGCTCCGCGCTGTCGTCGATCGATCCCGAATCGACGTACACCGTGGCTCCCAAAGGCGGCGGGATCGACGCGAGGCAACGCAGCAGCCGCTCACCCTCGTTGCGGCCGATCACCACGACCCCTACGCGGGCGAGCCCCTTCTCTTCACTCCTCGACATCAAGTCACCGCAATCCGACGCGAAGGGATTCTCGCCGCGTCTCAGCCTACGGTTAGCTCCGCGGCGCTCGGCCCGCCATCGTGCGAGAGGCGGGCTGCTTGGATCCTTCGCCCTCCGTTTTGCGACCGATGCCGTTCCAGAGGACATCGACGAGTTGTCGTGCGTAGGCGGCGCCCGCCGGCAACGACCCGAGCCCGAGGTTCTTTTCGACGATGCGCCGACCAGCTTGGGGGAAGGCACCTACCCCGATGGTGCACAGCAAGACGACGGGCGGAGGAATCCGCTCGTCGATGCTTCCGTCGGCGACGCCTTCGGCGAGCGTCGCCAATACGAGGGGGATGTGACCGCGGCGGTAGCGGCCGACGAGCCTCTCGAGACGCTCCGACGACACGAGCACTTCGCGCACGATGAGCTGAACCGTCATGATTTCGATATCGTCGAGCGCGCCGAGCCGCTCATAGAGGCGGGCCACCCGATCTTTTACGGAAACGTCGGGCTCGAGCGCGCGCGTCATGTCCGAGAGGATCCTGGCGTACACCTCCTCGACGACGGCGAAAAACAGATCGTCTTTGGTCGGAAAGTAGTAGTAGACCATGCCGATGTTGGTTTTCGCGTCGCTGGCGATCGCGCGGAGCGAAGCCCCGTCGACCCCTTCTTTCAGGAATCGGCGCCGCGCCGAGTCGAGGAGCCGGACGCGAATATCGCTGCGCGGGCGTGCCATCAGGCGATCTTCTTCGAGAAGCGCACGGACGCCATGACGATGAGCAGCGCAAGGATACCGGCGAGCCACAAGAACTCCGGCGCGGCGTCGGCGAACCCGCCGCCCTTCAGCGTGATACCTCGAACGATGCGTAGAAAATGCGTGAGAGGCAACGCCGCCGCGAGAAACTGCGCGGGGCGCGGCATGGCCTCGAAAGGAAACATGAACCCGCTGAGAAGCATGTTGGGCAAGAGGAAGAAGAACGACATCTGCATGGCTTGTTGCTGCGTCTTGGCGATGGTGGAGAAGAACAACCCGAGCGCCAGGTTGGCGGCGATGAACACGAAGGCGGTGACGTAGAGGAGCGCGAGGGAGCCTATGAAAGGCACGTCGAAGACGAGGCGGCCCGCCAGCAAGATGAGCGTGATCTGCACGTAGCCGATGATCACGTAGGGAAGGATTTTCCCTACCACGAGCTCGACGTTCTTGACGGGAGAGACGATGAGCTGCTCGAGCGTGCCGCGCTCACGCTCTCTGGCGATGGCCATGGCGGTGAGCATCACCATGGTCATCGTCAAGATCACACCGATGAGCCCCGGAACGATGTAGACGGCCGTTCGAAGGTCGGGGTTGTACCAGGTGTTCGGCTCGAGCTCGATGCCGGGGCCGCCGGCACCGCCAGGCCCAAGGCGAACGGCCGCGAGCTCTGCCGAGCGCGCCGCCACGAGCGAAGCCGCGGTGTTGATGGCGCTCCCCACCGACTGCGGATCGGAGCCGTCGACGATGAGCTCGATGCGCGTCTTCTTCCCGCTCGCCAGATCGGAGCCGTGACGAGGCGGTACGACGAGCGCGACCTTCGCCTTGCCCGCGCGCAGCGCCTGCTCGATCTCGTCGTAGTTTCGAACCTCGCCGACGACGTCGTAGAAGGTCGTGGCCTCGAGGCTGCGAGCCAGGTCGCGCGACGCAGCCGAGCGATCCTGATCGAACACGACCGTGGGGATGTGGCGCACGTCGGTGTTGATGGCATAGCCGAACAAGAGAAGCTGCATGACCGGCAAGACGATCATCATGGCGAGCGTCATGCGATCGCGGCGCAGTTGGCGAAGCTCCTTCCAGGCGATGACGCCGTAGCGAAAGGTCATGCTGCCGTCTCGTTCTTGGCGGCGCGAAGGTCGTCACGCACCATCGACACGAACGCATCTTCCACGGTAACGCGCGCCTCGCGAATCGCGCGGATGGCGATCCCGCGCGGCTCGAGCGCGCCGCGGGCGAGGGTCTCCGGGTCGGCGAGGTTCTTGGTGGCCAAGCGGAGCACCGAACCGTAGTGCGCCACCTCGTCGACGTCGCCTCTTGCGCGCAAGATGTCGGCGCTCTCGGTGGCACGCTCCACGTCGATTTCGGCCACGCGAAGACGCCGGCGCAGGACGATCTCGACGGGCGTGCCGACGTCGAGCAGCTCGCCGCGAAAGATGAACGCGAGCCGATGGCAGCGCTCGGCTTCGTCCATGTAGTGCGTCGTCAGCACCACCGTGGTTCCGGCCGCGGCGATGCGATGGATCTGGTCCCAGAATTCGCGCCGGCTCACCGGATCGACGCCGGCCGTAGGCTCGTCGAGAAAGAGCAGCGGCGGCTCGTGGATCGTCGCCCCGGCCAGCGCGACGCGCTGCTTCCAGCCGCCCGACAGCGTGCCCGCGAGCTGATCTTTGCGGTCGGTAAGGCCCGACCGCGCCAGCACACCGGCGACTTTGGCGCGCCTCACCCCGCGTGGCACTCCGTAGATTCCGGCGTAAAAGAGCAGGTTTTCGGCGACGCTCAAATCTTCGTAGAGGCTGAAGCGCTGCGTCATGTAGCCGATGCGCTGCTTGATCCGTTCGGCGTCCTTGGCGATGTCGAACCCCACCACCGTGCCCTTGCCTCCGCTCGGATCGAGGATGCCGCAGAGCATCCGGATGGTGGTCGACTTGCCGGCGCCGTTGGGGCCGAGCACGCCGAAGATTTCACCGCGGTTTACCGTGAGCGACACGTCGCGCACGGCGACCATCGGTCCGAAGCGGCGCGAGAGGTGCTCCGTCTCGATGATCGGCTCAGTCATGACGTGCCTCCGCCTTCGGGGCCTGTGCGCGTTCGATGCTCACGAAGGCCGGAACGCCGGCGTGAAGACGTTCGTCGGGATCGTCGATGCGCACGCGCACGCGCACGACGAGCTTGTTGCGCTCGCGATCGCTGAAGAGGTAGCGCGGCGTGAATTCGGTCTTGCGACCTACGCTCTCCACCTTGCCGGCGAATTCGTTCGACGTGGCGTCGACGTGGATTTTCGCGCCGGCGCCGCTCTCGACGCCGTCGAGCTCGGCCTGAGGGACGAACACGTCGGCGTAGGGGTGTTTGGTGTCGGCCACGCTGACGACGGGCGCCCCCGCGGCCACGACCTCGCTGGGCTCTGCGTGAACGTCGAGCACCACTCCATCTTCGGCGGCGTGCAGCTCGAAGCGGCGCACCCGTTCGTCTTCGAGCTTGGCCTGCGTATCGGCGACGAGGCTCCTTGCCTCGGCGCGATCGATTTCTTGCCGCCGCGCGCCGTTTTGTAGCTCGCGGACGCGCTGCTCGATCGCCTGGCGCTCGGCCGTGGCCGTTCGTAGACGGCTCTCGAGATCGTCGACCGACGCCGCTGACACCACCCTCTCTTCGAGCAAGACGCGTTCGCGAGCGAGGTTCTTCTCGAGGAGCGCCTCGCGCGCTCGGGCCGCTCGCACCTGTGCTTGCGTCGACTGCACCTCTTCCGGCCGGCTGCCGGCCTTGAGCAGCGCCGCCTCTGCGGCCGCCACTTTGGCCTCCGCCTCACGACCTTCGCGCGAAGTTCGCTGCAGCGTATCGTCGAGCGACGCGAGCAACTGACCGGCGCGAACCGCAGCCCCTCGCTGGACCGTCACCTTCGCAATGCGGCCACCCACCTCGAAGCCAAGCGCCCGCTCGTCGAACTCGATGACCCCTTGAAAAGCGCCTGGATGCGCAGGCTTAGCCTCGCACCCAGCCAGCGCCACAACGGCGCCCGCGGCGAGAACAGCGCGGATCGAATTATTTATCATTCGTATGATAATGCCAATGTCGAACCGGATTACAAGCCCTGCGGACGACTATTTCGATCGCGGCGGTTCGCGGTAAAGTCCGCCGCACACTCATGACCGATTCCCCGAAGTCGATGGATAAGATCATGGCGCTCTGCAAGCGCCGTGGGTTCGTGTACCAAGCCTCCGAGATCTACGGCGGCATCAACGGGTTCTGGGACTACGGGCCGCTCGGCGTCGAGCTGAAGAACAACCTCCGCGACCATTGGTGGGAGACGATGGTCCGGAACCCGCCGGCGGGACCGGACGGCGAGGAGATCCAGATCGTCGGCCTCGACTGCTCGATCATCAGCCATCCACGGGTGTGGGAGGCGTCCGGGCACGTCGGCGGCTTCAACGACCCGATGCAGACCTGCCGGCAGTGCAAGAAGCTCTTCCGCGCCGACCACGTCTGGGAGGGTCTCCTCGAGAGCGAGTGGGTGCGCGCGCTCCGGACCGAGTTCCCCGGCGTCACGCCCGATTTCCTGCGCGTCCGGTCGCCCGACGTGCAGCGCTGGTTCGAGTCGCGCGGCAAGAAGCTCGCGAAGGGGCTCGCGATCGTCCGGAATCCGACCGCCGTCAAGCCGCGCCTCGAGACCGAGATGGCGAAGAAGCCGGAGCCGCGCCTCGCCGACTTCCTCGTATGGGTGAGCACCGAGCCCAACCAGCCCGCGCGCTTGCCCTGCCCCGAGTGCGGCGGCGACCTCACCGAGCCGCGCCAGTTCAACCTGATGTTCGAGACGTACGTCGGCGCCGTGCGCGACGAGGAGTCGAAGGCGTACCTGCGGCCCGAGACCGCGCAAGGGATGTTCTACAACTTCAAGAACGTCCTCGACTCGACGCGCGTGAAGATGCCGTTCGGCATCTGCCAGGTCGGCCGCTCGTTCCGGAACGAGGTCACGCCGCGCAACTACATCTTCCGCTCGCGCGAGTTCGAGCAGATGGAGCTCGAGTTCTTCGTCCACCCGAGCGAGGCGACGAAGTGGTACGAGTTCTGGCGGAAGACGCGCTTCGACTGGTGGCAGAGCCTCGGGCTCGCGGGCTCGAACCTCCGCCTCCGCGACCACGAGCAGGACGAGCTGGCGCACTACGCGAAGGACGCCGGCGGCTGCGCCGACGTGGAGTACGCGTTCCCGTTCGCGGGCGCGAAGGGCTTCGGCGAGCTCGAGGGCATCGCGTACCGGAGCGACTACGACCTCCGCCAGCACCAGAAGGTGAGCGGTGCGAAGCTCGAGTACTTCGACCAGGAGAAGAACGAGCGCTACCTGCCGCACGTGATCGAGCCCGCGGCCGGGCTGACGCGCGGGCTCCTCGCCGTCCTCTGCGAGGCGTACACGGTGGACGAGAGCCGGCCGTCGCCCGAGCTGATGCGCTTCCATCCCCGCCTCGCGCCCATCAAGGCCGGCATCTTCCCGCTGGTGAACAAGGAGGGGATGCCGGAGATCGCCGAGAAGCTCTATCGCGACGTGCGGGCCCGAGTCGGGCCGGCGCAGTACGACGCGAAGCAGTCGATCGGGAAGCGCTACGCGCGCATGGACGAGGCCGGGACGCCGTTCTGCATCACCGTCGACGGCCAGTCGCTCACGGACCAGACGGTCACCGTGCGGGCGCGCGACACGGGCGCGCAGGAGCGGATCGGCGTGGACCACGTCGTCGGCTACCTCGCCGAGCGCGTCGGGAGCCGATGACGCATGCGTGAGGGCCGGGTCCAGGCCAACGGACTCGACTTCGCCTACCTGGAGGAGGGCAGTGGGCCGCTCCTCCTCTGCCTGCACGGCTTCCCCGACAACGCCTGGTCGTGGGAGCGGCAGATCTCCGCGTTCGCCGCGGCCGGCTACCACGTCGTGGCGCCGTTCCTCCGCGGCTACGCGCCGACGGCCGTGCCCGCCGACGGCTGGTACGACCGCGCGACGCTCGCGGCGGACGTGCGCGGGCTGGTGGAGACGCTCGGCGGCGGGCCGGCCGTCATCGTCGGGCAGGACTGGGGCGCGGCGATCACGTACGGCGCCATCGCG
>DATEMX010000687.1:0-3665 GCA_035275365.1 Polyangiaceae bacterium
CGCGGGCCGAGGGGAGGGTTTGGACGGGCGCGCGTGCTGCTGGGGCGATGATGGGGTACAAAGGTCTCCTCGTGAGTCCCCAGCACGCGCGCCTTCTCGAGCTCTACGCTCGCCGCCCCGCCATTTTGGCGCCGATGGAGGACGTGACCGACGCCGTCTTCCGGCGGCTTTGTCGCTCGGTCGGCGCCGACATCTGCATGACCGAGTTCGTGAACGTCGAGGGGCTCCTCCGCGGGTGCCTGAACGCGCGCCGCAAGGCCACGCTCGCCCCGGACGATCAGCCGACGGCCATTCAGATCTACGGCTCCGATCCCGAACGGCTCGTCGAAGCAGCTCGCGTCGCCGAAGAAGCAGGGCCGGCATTTCTCGACATCAACTGCGGTTGCTGGGTTCCTAAGATCGCGGGCCGAGGGGCGGGGGCCGGATGGCTGCGTGATCCTTCGGCCATGGTGGCCATGGCCAAGGAAGTCGTGAAGGCCGTGTCGCTGCCGGTCACCGTGAAGACGCGCATCGGCTGGGGTCCCGAGTCGCACATGCCCATCGTCGATCTGGCCCCTCGGCTCGAAGACGCGGGGGTCGCCGCGCTCACCGTCCACTGCCGCACGGCGATGGTGGGGCACAGCGGGCCCGCCGATTGGACGTGGGCCGCGCGCGCGCGCGCGCGCGTGACCATGCCCGTCGTCGTCAACGGCGACGTCTGCAGCGCCGGCGACGCCAAACGTGCGCTCGACGAAACGGGGTGCAGCGCCGTGATGGTCGGGCGCCGCGCCATCGATCACCCGTGGGTGTTTCGCGAAATCCGTTCGCTGCTCGACCATGGGAGGCACCTTTCGCCTCCCACCGTGGCCGAGCGGATTGCCCTGTGCCGCGCGCACCTCGAGGCCAACGCCGGCGCGCGCGGCGAGCATTTCGGCGTCCGCGTCACGCGGCGCCACTTGAGCGGCTATTTGAAGGGCCTCGCCGGTGCAGGTGCGCTGCGCAAGAGCCTCAACCTGTGTGACAGCTTAGCGGGGTGCCTCGAGATCCTAGCGAGCGCGGAGTCATCCAGCGCCGCGAGAGACCTTCACTCGCGCGAGGCGCCGGGAGCTTCCGAGCTCGTAGCTCAGCCCTCATAGACCTCGTCCTGCTCGATGCGTGAAAGCACCCAATCGAATTCGCCGGACGTCACTTTGGCGCGGCAATAGGCGCACGACCCCGCCATCTCGATGTTGAGCGGAGCGCCGCACGAAGGACAATTGGGATCGGTCCGCGCGACGCCTGTCCTGCCGGCGGATCGAATGAGGGTCCAATATTCGGTGTACCGGCGCGGCCTCTCGCGGCTCCCCGCGACGATCGCGCCGCCCGCGTCGGCCACGGTGTAGTCGAGGCTGCTCGCGTGGACCCGCACGGTAAGCGCGTCGTAAAACCTGTCGGCCGAGACGCGCGCGAGATCGATGGCGTCGATGCGTGCTCCTTCGGTGATGTTGCGCAGGCGTTCGCGCCGGTAGGCCTCGATCCAATAGGCGAGCATCTGGAAGAGGTTGTCGCTCACGAACGGCCTCGCCTGCGTCCATTCGCGATTCGACCACGAGCTTTGCATGGCGTTGAAGATCATCGCCACCCGACCCTGAAATGCCGGCCACACGAAGGCGGGGTCCTTCTGCGTGAGCTCGCGAAACCGGGCCTCGAGATCGCGATCGACCACCGTCGGAAGGTCGGACCCTTTTTCTTCGGTGGTCCCGGTGAGCATGGGTCCGCGCATTTCGCGGCCCGTGACGACGATGGTCTCCACCACCCAGTCGAACTGCCCCGTGTTGACCGTGGCCTGGCAATATTGGCACCGCCCGCCCACCATCGCGCCCTGCGGTGCTCCGCACGAGGGGCAGGTGAAGACGCGCGCGCGATCGGGCGTGCGCGAGGGAACACCCTTGCCGCGCGACAGTGTCCAGCTCTCCGACGCGTAGAAGCTTTGCTGCCCCGCCCTCGACACCTCGGTGTAGTTCGTCTCGAACTCGACGACGAGCCTCACTACGGGGGCTCCGAGATCGGCGCCGTCGACGGACAGGTAGCGCATGGCCCCCACGATGATCGAGCGTACCTCCCCCGGGGCTCCGAGCGCGGAGAGCGCCGCTTGGGCGGGGGGCTGCAAGTAGGCGGTGAGGCGCCCGCTTTCGCCCGCGCCGCGGAGCGTGTGGGCTTGAGCGTAGAGGGCGTAGAGAAAATCTTCCAAGAGGACGAGCGAGAAGTTCGGATCGGCTTGGCGAAGGCGTTCGAGCACCGCGCGAAGGCGTTCGCGCCGTTCTTGGGCGGCGTTCACGCCGGCGTTCCAGTTTTGCTTGGTGTCGACGCTCATCTTCACGAGCGTCGACACGGCGAATAAAATCACGAGCCCGCCGAGGCCGAATCTGCCGTACCTGCTCGAGATGAGCAGGAGCAGGAGCTCGACGCCCGCGCCGCCTTTTTCTCCCCCGTAGCTCGAGCTGCCCGACGAGCTCGAGCTGCCCGACGAGCTCCAAGAACTCGAACTTCCCGACGATCTCGACGAGCTCGAGCTGCCCGAGCGCGATCCTCCGCCGAACGAGCTCCCGCCGCCGGGCCGAGATTCACCTGCGAAAGTAACGCCCGGCAGCGTCGCGCAGGAAAAGAGCGCCAGCGTGACCGTCAATAAAACACGGGCGCCGCGCTTCATGCGACGGGCTCGTCGGGCAGCTCGTTCACGTCGTCGGCCAAGCGGGGCAATGTCTTGGCGAGAATGGGGCCGAGCGAGCGCAGCGCTTCGACGAAGGCTAAAAAGCGCGCGCGACCTCGCAGCGCATGGTCGAGCGAGGCGATGGCAGTCTCGAACGCGCCACCCAAGAGAACGCGATCGATCCCCATGTCGGTGAGCACGACGACGCGTTTCTCGAACATCGACGCGTAGACCAAAATGCCGGACCGCCCGGTCGTACGTGAGATGCCGAGATCGACGAAAGCCGCGCGCGCGGCCGTCTCCACGTTGCGCCGTAGCCAGCGCCGGGAAGCGAACGTGCGCCGCACGACGGGGACGTTGGCGGAAAATGCGGCGCCGACGGCGAACCCCGCGAGCACGTCGAGGGGCATCCAGTCGATGGGAAACTCTTGCTGTGAGAAGAGCAGCAAGACGAGCACCGCCAATGAGGCGATGAAACCGACCAAGTAGTCGGCGTGGCGGTAGTAGCCCGAGCTCGGACGCACCGCCACCACGATCTCGGCCGAGGTCACGCGCTCGATGGCCTTGATCGACGCCGCGACTTCGGCCTGCGCGTTTTTGTCCGAAAATCGCGACGTCGCCATCGGTGGTTTTACCAGCGACGCTTGGCCGACTAGTGCCGCTTGGCCAAAGTCGTGCCCCGACTTTGGCCAAGCCCGCGCTCCGCGCGGAGGCGGCTTCGCCGCCTGGCACTATCCCTTTGTCTCCGGGGGCTTCGCCCCCGCCCCGCCGGGGCAAGGCACTCCGCTGCGCTCCGTGGGCCTCCGTGGACTCCGTCCAGTTCCTGGACTCCGTCCACTCCGGCACCGGAACAGGGCCCCACCCCCACGGCACCTCCGGCGCCGATCATCGCTATGCTCTTAGCTCCTAATCTCTGCCCGGAATTCGGCCGCGCGGCACTAGTCGTAGCGGGAATTCGGGTCGACCTCGAGACGTTGCCATCCCAGCAGCCGGGTCG
>DATEMX010000688.1:0-2321 GCA_035275365.1 Polyangiaceae bacterium
CGCGACGAAACGGCCGTCGTGGGCGACGCTGTCGACGACGTGGGGGACCGGAGCGCCCGGGATGCTGGTCCCGCGATGCCTCCAGGGCCAAGCTCGATGTGGTCGACGACCCGGTTGCCTCGAAGTTCGCGCGCCGCTAACGCGCCCGAAGTCCGCTAGCAAACGCCAAAAGGTCACCGAAGGACGCCCGTCAGTTTGCCTCAGTGATTCAGCGGTTCGAAGAGGACGCCATCGAGAGTGGGACATTAAGTGGCCTGGCCGTCGTTCCATCTCGCGGCCTTGTTCCGTACCGAGCATTGCCGCTGCTGAGGGGAGACCGTATGACTGACTTAGGCTGCATCACCCCGGCCAAGCACCGAACGCTTTCCTCTTTTGTAGAGATACAGCAGGGGCGCTGACATGACGAGAGTGCAGACACCCCGGATGAGGAGGTTCCCGTCCTCCAGTAGCAACGGGAAGAGCGCGTTGAAGAAAAGGATGGCGAGCGTGAGACCCCACGCGAAGAGAACCGCAACGCGACCTGCGAGCGAGCTATGCCAGTCTCCAACAAAGCAGAAGCGGAGAATTTCCCGCGTAGCGGGCGCGCCTATGCTTTGGGCTCGCTTTGCTCGTCCGGCTTTCATGGCCTCGCCTCCACGGCCGCACGATGCCGATCGAACCACGCGACATCGAGGACGTGCTCGCGCGTCTCCTCGGCGGCGCGTCGCTCCTTGGTCGCTTTGTTCGCGGTCTTCTCCATGCGTCGACAGCTACTCTAGCACTTGGCGGCGCTCGGCCGCCGCTTACAGGTTCGGCTCGCCCCCTAGGACTTCGAGGAACGCCTGGAGCTTCTCGTAGTGCTCGCGCACGCCGCGATTGGCTCCGCTGGCGACGAGCTGGTCCCGGACCTGCTTCGATGGGAACCGTGAGGTGACAGTCATCTTGGTGCGGCCGTCATGCTCGGCGAGCTCCGTCGTCACGAGGACCTCGCCCACGTCCCAGTCGATCCAGTGTTCGGTTTTCACGAACCGTTCCGGCGGAATGATTTCCGTGTACACGCCCGATTGGACGATCTCCCGACCGTTGGGCTTGCGCGTGACGAACCTCCAAGCACCGCCGATACGGAAGTCGCTCTCGCAGGCGACCAGCGTCCAGCCCGGTGGCCCGTACCATCGCGCGAGCAGGTCCGCTCGGCTGATGGCCGCGAAGACGAGACGACGGGGCGCACGAAAGAAGCGCTCGTGAACGATCTCGTGGTCACTGGGCAACGTGATTCGGAGGTCTTCGCCCGACGTCATTGGCGCCCCCTTCTCTGCCCGCGAGTCGTGGTACTCGGACGACGTCCCGAGCGCTCGCCCGCCTGCATCTCCTCGAGCAAAGCGTCGAGGCGCCGGTAGCTCCCTTTCCAATACGCGCGATACTGTTCGAGCCACTGCGTCGCCTCGGCGAGCGGTTTTGCGTCGAGGCCGCGCGGCCGTCGCTGCGCGTCGCGGCGGGTCGAGATGAGCCCCGCGCGTTCGAGGACCTTGAGGTGTTTCGAGACCGCCACGCGCGACATGTCGAACGGCCTCGCGAGCTCGGCCACCGACGCGTCGCCGCTGGCGAGCCGTGCCAGAATCGCGCGGCGCGTCGGATCGGCGAGCGCGGCAAACGTTGCGTCGAGTCGCTCGGAGGCGGTCATGTCGAAAGGGCCCCGGCGAGCTTGTCGAGCGCCTGAACGAGGCCCTCCTTCGAAGTCTCGAGGGCTTCGGTCGACGTGTAGCCGACCTCGGTGATCGTCATTTCTGACCGGCCGTCGCCGAGGTCGACGAACGTCAGGATGTGCGGCACCTCCGGCGGAACCCCCGGCGGGATGCCGAGCGTCTCCGGCGCGATCGGCCTTCGGTCTTTGTCGGCGAAACGCAAAACGAACTCGAGGCGCCGGCCGGGCTCGACCAGCCCATAGGTCCAGGTGTTGAACAGCTCGACACCGCCCCACTCGGCCGGAGCGCGCATGCACACCAAAGACGTCCCGCCCACGCGCACGTCCATGTCGGCGAGCGGGCAGGTGAAGCCGTTCGGACCCCACCAACGCTCGACGGCCTTCGGGTCGGTCCATGCCGCGTACACGAGCGCGGCAGGCACGTGGAAGACGCGGGTCACCGTGAGGTTTTTGGGCGGGGTTGTGGGCATTCGGACCTTCCTTTGGGATGCTGGTGGTGCGCGCACCCGCTCCCGGGGTTGAGGGCGGCAGTGATGAGCTCGAGTTATTGGTAACCGATCTGTTTGGTAACCAAGTAGTTTCATACATGGCGCGCTCTGTCAAGCAGCTCGGGCACTGAGCGCCGGCTGAACGGAGGAGC
>DATEMX010000689.1:0-3050 GCA_035275365.1 Polyangiaceae bacterium
CCGAGGCCCGGCACCAATACGCTGCGCCTCTCCGGCGAAAACGGCGAGGAGACGGTCGACGTCGACTGGATCATCGGCTCCGACGAGATGGGTTCGCTCTACGTAGCGGCCGCGGCAGGGGCGGGCATCGCGCTCGTGCCCTGGCCTCTGCCGCACAGCTCGGACCTCGCCGCCAAACTGGTGCGCGTGTTGCCCGCGTATGCGATGAGCGGAGGCGCCGTCTACGCGGTGTCACCCGCTTCGCGGCACCAGCTCGCGCGTGTCAAACTCCTGCGCGATTTCTTGGTGGAGGCGCTCGTGCGCGAGCTCTCTGCTGTCTGGCCTACTTGAGCGTTGGGGCGCGCCTATTCGTCACTTGCGCTTCCATCGCACGCCGTCGGCCACGTCTTCGATCAGGATGCCGCGCGCTTTCAAGCCGTCGCGAATTTCATCGGAGCGCCGGAAATTGCGGGCCTCCTTGGCGCTCTGACGAAGGTGAAGCCAAGAGGCGACGGTAGGCCCGCCCTCGTCGTCCGACATCGAGGCTCCTTCGGCTGGCAACGGAGCGGCCGCGATCTCGGCCTTGGTGACGAGGCCAGAGCGCACTTCCTTGTCGAGCACGTCGAGCACCTGATCGAAGTATTCGATGAGCGCGAGCGCTGCGGCAGCGGCGGGCGGATCGAGCTCTTGCGAGTTGAGCGCGCTAACGGCGCCGAAAACCACGGCCAGCGCGTTGGGTACGTTCAAGTTGTCGTCGAGCGCCGCCAAGAACTCGCTCTGCTTGGTTCGCACGAAGGTGTCGAGCTCTTGGCTCGGCTTCGACGTCGCTGCCGCTTGCGACAACTCGCGCAAGCGGTCGTAGCAGGTCTGCAGGCGCTCGACGCTCGCTTTGGCTTGCACGAGCAGATCGAACGTGAAGTTCATCGGCTGCGTGTAGGGGTTCGACATGAGCGCGTAGCGCAGCACGCTCCCGGAAACGCGTGCCTCGTCGAGGCCGACGGCTTGGAAGCGTGCGATCGTTTCGGCCGACTTGGTTTCCTTGGAGTCGAGGATGTCGCGCACGGTAAAGAGCGTCCCCTCGCGCTTGCTCATCTTGCGGTGGTCCACCAAAAGGTGCCGACCGTGGACCCAGTAGCGCGCGAACGACTCGGGGCCGCCGAAGGCTCCGTACGTTTGCGCGATCTCGCATTCGTGGTGCGGGAAGATGTTGTCCTCCCCGCCCGTGTGAATGTCGATCTGCGGGCCTAGCTGGGCGCTCGACATGGCCGAACATTCGATGTGCCAGCCGGGAAACCCCGCCTTGATTTCCTCGGCGACTCCACCGGGCAACAATTTCGCGAGGCGCTCGCGATCTTCGGGCTGCCACCCTCGCGGGCCGTGAGGATCCCACTGCATGAGGTGCTTGTCGTCGACCTTCCAGAGCGCGAAATCGCGCGGGTCTTTCTTCTCGTCGCGCACGGCGACGCGCGCGCCCGATTCGAGCTCGTCCAGGACCTTGCCCGAGAGTCGGCCGTAGCCTTCGAATTTGGCGATCTCGAAATACACTTGGCCCGTCGAATCGACGTAGGCGTAGCCGCGATCGATGAGCGATTGGATCATCGCGAGCATCTCGGGTACGTAACGCGTGGCGCGCGGATGAACGGCGGCATCGCCACCCTCTGCGGGTCCGTAGAGCTTGAGCCGCAGGCACGCGGCGTCGGCGGCGAACGCGCGCTCGAAGTGATTCGCCACGGCCACGGGGTCGGAGCCGAGCTCGCGGGCCGCTTTGCTGAGCTTGTCTTCGCCGCTGGCGTCGGCCAGGTGGTCTTCGGTCATGTGGCCAACGTCGGTGATGTTCATGACGTGACGAACGGCGTAGCCGTGGAGCTCGAGGACACGGCGCAGGAGATCGCCGAGCAGGAAGCTGCGGAAATTGCCGATGTGTTGGTACGAATAGACCGTCGGCCCGCAGCTATACATCGTCACGGCTTTGCCGTGCGGGTCGAGCGGTTCGAAAGCTTCGATCGTTTTCGAATAGGTGTTCTTCAGGCGGAGGGTCGACATGGGCCTCGGGGCGAGGGGAGCAACGTGCTGAGAAGCAGAGGTGAGATCTAGCACGACTGCGCCGAAGTCCGGCCCAAAGAGCGCCAATCTCAGCCTGCTCGTTCGTGGGTGCGTGCTATGCCTCGCAGCCATGAAAATTGCGACGTGGAACGTGAACGGGATCCGCGCTCGACAGACCCAGCTCGAGGAGTGGATGACGGCAGAGCGTCCTGACGTCATCTGCCTTCAGGAGATCAAGGCATCGCTCGATCAAATCCCTTCGCTCATCTGCGAGATGGCGGGCTACCACTGCTACTGGCACGGAGCCAAGGGCTACAGCGGGGTCGCGCTGCTCGTGAACAAGGCGTTTGCGCCGGAGCGCCCCGCGTTTTCGCACCCCCCCTTCGATCTCGAGAACCGCATCGTGATGACCCGCGTTGGCGATATCAACGTGGTCTCGGTGTACGTCCCCAATGGCGGCAAAGACTTCGCCGCGAAGATGCGCTTCTTCGGCTCGCTCGATGCCTACGCGGCAGAGTTCCAAGCGTCCGGCGCGAAGGTCGTCATCTGCGGCGACATCAACGTAGCCCGAGCCGATATCGACGTGCACCCCAAGGAGCGCAAGGCCGGCGTCATCGGTCAGCTTCCTCAGGAGAGGGCCGCCTTCGAGCAGCTCCTCTCGCGCGGGCTGAAGGACGTCGCGCGCGATCTGCACCCCGACGACGATCAGCTCTTCACCTGGTGGGCGCCTTGGCGAAACCTGCGACAACGCAACATCGGTTGGCGCATCGACTACGTCCTGGCGAGCGAGTCGGTCGCCGCCAAGGCCACGGCTTGCCAATCGCTTCGCGAAGTGGGCACGAGCGATCACGCCCCGCTCGTGGCGACGTTCGAGTTGGGGTGAGCGAGGCCGAAGCTCCCCGTTGGCGGTGCCGAACCGCTGCATGCTAGAAACGGTGCCGGCCTCGGCACTTCGGCGCGCATGACCGTTCTTCTGGATCTGACTTCACTCGACACCCCCGCGCGCAACCGAGGTCACGGACGCTACG
>DATEMX010000690.1:0-4230 GCA_035275365.1 Polyangiaceae bacterium
GCTCCATCGCGTAGGGGTCGGGCATCGGTTCGTCGCGATCTTCGTAGTGGTCCGAGTCGCGATCGACGAGGTGCGCCGGCACCTCGTGTTCACGCGCCAGGCGCAGCGCCTCGAAGATGCCGTCGCAGGGCTCCACCAGGAGAAATGCCGGGCCACCTTCGACATTGTATTTGAGCACGCTCAAGAGCGGCAGCCTGCGTACGGCGCGTCCGACGCCGGTCGTCAGCGTTTCGGGGAGCTCGACGGCGACGCAGTCGGGCCGCTCGCGCAAAAAGATCTCCCGGACCGAGACCGCGAACGGCAGCGAACCGTGGAGAATGGGCGCATAGACGATGCGGGAGCTCATGGCGTGCGCAATGTGCGGTATCGTAGACCCATGAAGCTGATGCGGCTAGGCGAGCGAGGAAAAGAGCGGCCCGCGGTATTTTTGTCCGACCGAGAAGCCTTCGACCTTTCGGCGATCGTTCGCGACTACGACCCCGAGTTCTTCGCCGGCACCGGGCAGGAACGCGTCCGTGAAGCGGTGAAGCGAGGCGATCTGCCCAAGATCGACCTCGAGAAGACGCGCATCGGTGCGCCCGTTGCACGGCCCGGCAAGTTCATGGCCGTGGCCCTCAACTACGTCGACCACGCCAAGGAAACGGGCGCGCCCATCCCCGAACGCCCCATCTTCTTCGACAAAGCGTCGTCTTCCATCAACGGCCCCTACGACGACGTCGTCTTGCCTTCGAACTACGACACGGTCGACTACGAGATCGAGCTCGCCTTCGTGGTGGGCCGCACCGCGAAACGAGTCTCTCGCGAAGCCGCGCTCGGGCACGTGGCAGGCTACCTCATCTGCAACGACGTGAGCGAACGCACGGCGCAAAAGAAAGAGGGCGGCCAGTGGTATCGCGGCAAATCGTTCGACACCTTCGCGCCCATCGGCCCGTGGCTCGTCACCCCCGACGAGCTCGGGAATCCTCATGACCTCGGCCTCGTTTGCCGGGTCGACGGCCAAGTTCGACAGGACGGTCACACTTCCCAGCTCATCTTCGATCTTCCGCACCTCATCGCCTTCATCACCCGCAACATTACCTTGGAGCCTGGCGACATCGTGACCACCGGCACGCCGGCGGGCGTCGCGATGGGCATGACGCCCCCTGCCTACCTCGCTGACGGGCAGGTCATGGAGCTCGAGGTGACCGGCCTCGGAAAGCAGCGCTCTCGACTGATCCGTGAGGACTGATTTTTCGCCGGGCCGGGGCTCGTGGTAATGTCGAGTACATGGCTAATGAAGCGCTCGTACAGGCGGTGAAGGAGATCGTCACCCTCGCCAAGGCGGGAAACCTCGAGCAGTCCTACATGGGCTACCGCGATCTCTTCGCGAAGCCCGAGTTCACCACCTACCGGCCGGAAGATCAGCGGCAAGCCTTGAAGCTCATGATCCACGCGAAGAGCGCGACTTCGCAGCCGACCCAAGCGGCCGTCGACGCGCATCGCGCCGCGATTGGCCCCCTCATCGAGCTCGTCAGCGTGCACGCCGAGCCGGCGGATCACGAAATGCTCGGGATGTGCCACGTGGTGCTCGGCAACGAAGAGAGCGCGAGCTCGATCTTCAAAGCGGGCCTCGCCATCGAGCGCGAGCGTAGCCCCCAGTCCGATTTGTGCGGCGCCCTCATGCGCCGCGTGTCGCTCCTGTGATCCGCCCCGAAAAAGCGTCGTTTTTTCGGGGCCCCACCCCACGCGGCTCGCTTCGCTCGATGCGGAGGGTGTTCGCGAATCGCGAACACTGATTTAGTCTTTGAGGTAGCGAGTAGCTTCGTCGCCGAGGGTTCGACAAATCGCCTCGAGGACGTTGGCGCGGGACAAGGGCCGGTTCGACTGCTTGGCGCGCTTGATGGCGTAGCGCGCCACGTTGACGCCGTCGCGCACGGTGAAGGGCTCGTCGTGAGCGTGGGCCGTCTGGAGAAAATCGACGACGTAGCGGAGCACTTGCTCGTTGGAGAAGGGCAAATTCTGCTTCAAGATGGCGAGCTCTTCGTCCGCCTCCGGAAAGTCGATGACGATCATCGGCATCAGCCGCGAATGAATGTACTCGGGCAAATCGAAGGTCGATGCGTCGTCGTTCATCGTCGCGACGAAGCGAAAGTCTCCGTGGGCGCGGATCTTCACGCCGGCAACGAGCGACTCCACGTAACGCCGCCTATCGAGGAGCGGCGCCAGCGACGCCCACGACTTTTCGCTCATCCGGTTGCCTTCATCCAAGATGGCTACCCCGCCCTCCACCATGGCGCTGACGATGGCACTGGCGGCGTACTGAATGGACCCGCTCGGCCCGACGACCGGCGTGACGACGAGATCTTCGGGCCGCGTGTCCATGGTGGCCTGGAAGAGATAGATCTTGCGACCGAGCACCCGCCCCGCGGCATAGGCGAGCGTGGTTTTGCCGACCCCTGGCTTGCCGATGAGGCGCGGATTCATGGGCACGTCGGCGGGGTCGACCATCATCCACGCGGCCGACAACTGCGCGAGAAGCTCGCCGCGACCGACCCATTCGAGAGGCAAGTCGTCGGGCTCCGAGAGGTGAATCTCGACGTGGTCGATGGTGATCTTCTTCGACATCGCGGGCTATCGTATCACGAGATCACTTGCAGGTACGCCGCGCGAACCGATTCGGTCACGTCGCGGTAGCGCTCGACGAGCTCCTCGGTGGCCGACGTACGCGGCGTATCGCGCATCCCCATTCGACGTGCGAGCGGCAAGAGCCCCTCCGCGCTCTCGTCGAGGAGCGCCGCCGACGATCCGTGCACGATGCGAATGCGCTGCTCGAGTCGCCGCAGAAAGCGGTAGCCCTCTTGCAACGTCTCGGCGAGATCGGCGCGCAAAAGCCCGAGGTCGCTCAGCGTGGCGATCGCGAGAGGCGTCTCGGTCGTGCGAACGCGGCGGTCGCGTCCGTTCTTCATCTGCAAGTATTGCACGGCGAACTCGATGTCCGAGAGGCCACCCCGCCCGACCTTCAAGTCGTGACGGCCCGGCTTCTCGCGGCCGAGCTCGCGCTCCATCCGGAGACGCACTCGATGGATTTCTTCTTTCGGCGGAGGCGGGCGTTCGTAGGCGGCGACGTGGGCAACCTCGAGCAGCGCCCTTCCGAGCGCCGCGTCTCCTGCGGCGAAGCGCGCGCGCACCAGCGCTTGGCGCTCCCACGGGGCGCCCCCCTGCTGCGCGCTCGGCACATCGCTCTCTCTGCCCTGCCCGGGCAAGTCGACGTCGTGGTAGCGGGCGAAGGCTTCGAGCGACGTCACCAAGAGCCCGTGCGATCCCGAAGGACGGAGCCTCGTGTCGAGTTCGTAGCCGGGCCCCTCGGAGTGGGACGTAGAAAGGAGCCGGATCACGCGCTGCGCTTGTTTGGCGAAATAGGCGTGGGGATCGGTCTCGTGGGGCGCGGCGTCGGGATCGAACACGAAGAGCACGTCGAGATCCGATCCGTAGCCAATCTCGTTTCCGCCGAGCTTGCCGACGGCAATGACGGCGAGCCCCCTCACCTGCCCGGCAGCGCCGAGCGCGAACCGCGTGGCTTGTTCGAGCGTCGCGTCGGCGAGCGCCGAGAGCGTGAGGGTCGCCTCGCGCGTACCGATTTCGCCGCCGAGATCCGCGAGCGCGACTTCGACCGTCATTCGCGCCTTGGCGCGCCGGAGGGCACCAACGAAGAGATCGGGATCATCGGTCGCCGCGGCGAAGAGGTTGACCTCGGCGACCTCTTCTTCGACCTCTTTCTGAGCGATGTCGGCGTTGGGAATGCGTCGCGACCACACGACACTCTCGCCGAGCTCAGGGCGGTTGGCGATGGCGTTGCCGATGAATGCGCTGGCGCCGAACGCCGCCACGAGCCGGCGCAGCGCCCGCACGTCTTCACCGAGCGGGCGAACGTAGACGCCAGGAGCACCGAGGCGCGCGAGCCAAGAGCGCACGTAGCGCGCGGCCTGCTCGGGATCGGCCGCGTCGATGAGCGCGTCGAGAAATCCCGAGCAGAGCTGGGGGAACCGCTCGCGCGTCATGGATCCGAGCAGATCGTCGGGGCGGCGCGCCAATTGGCGAATGTCGCGACAGAGCTCGGCGCTCGCCGTCGGACCGAAGGCGCGCACGATCGATTGATCCAGGGCGTGGGGGTCGGCTTCGTCGAGCCAGTGAATCACGTCGCTCCATCGACTCTTGGTGAGAGGTTCCGTCGCCCCTACCGGCAAGAGAGAG
>DATEMX010000691.1:0-3968 GCA_035275365.1 Polyangiaceae bacterium
CGTCAGCGCCCCGCTCTCCGAAGAGGCCTTCAAGGGCATGGTGATCTTCGGCTTCTTCTATTTCCTGCGGCGCGAGTTCGACGGCGTCGTCGACGGCATCATCTACGGCACCTTCGCGGCGCTCGGTTTCGCGGCCACCGAGAACGTCATGTACTACTCGCGCGCGGCGCTCAACGAATCGCTCGGCCACCAAGCGGGCGCGTTTACCACCGCCTTCATCTTGCGCGGCGTGCTCTCGCCCTGGGGCCACCCCCTCTACACGTCGATGACCGGCATCGGATTCGGCATCGCCCGCGAGACCGACAAGAAATGGCTCCGCTGGATGGCGCCGATCTTCGGCTACATGTTTGCGGCGTTCTTGCACGCCGTTTGGAACGGCGCCGCCACCATCTCCGGCATGCTCGTCATGCTGATGCTGCCGCTCTGGCTGCTCTTCAACTTGGCGTTCTTCGGGATCATCTGCTGGCTCGTCGTGCGCAAGGGCCGCATCATCCGGCAAAACCTCACCGACGAGGTCTTGATGGGGACGCTCACGCAGCAAGAGCTGAACCTCATCTGCTCGCCTATCGGGCGCCTCCGAGCGACGTTCGGCCACGGCGGCGCCGTCGGCCGGCGCTTCGTCGCGCACGGAGCGCGCCTTGGTCTTTGCAAGTGGCACGCGGCGCGCGCCATGAAGGGAAAGAAGGAGACCATCAGCATCGGCTTCATCGTTCCGCTTCGCCAGGAGCTTTCGCGCCTTCGCTACGACATGCTCAGGAAAATGGCCAGATCGCCCACGCAAGCGCCTGTTTGGTCGCCGGCAACGGCGCAGCAAGGCTGGCCGGGGCCGCCTGGTCCGCCGGGCGGTCACGGTGGCCCGGGTGGACCTGGTTACGGCGGTCCTGGCTACGGCGGACCTGGCGGTCCTGGCTACGGCGGACCCGGCGGTCCTGGTTACGGCGGTCCGCCTCGTTGATCGATGGCGGCGCGAGGCTCGGGCGAGCTCGACTGCACGCGCTGTGGCGCGTGCTGCGCGAACCCGGACGAAAACCGCGCCGAGCGGTTCGTCGACTACGTCGAGGTGCGCCGTTCGGAGCCGCTCCTCGCCAAGCCCAAGCTCGCGCAACGCTTCGTCGTTTACAACGCCGAAGGCGTGGCTCACCTTCGCCTCGATGAGTCGGGCAAATGCCTCGCTCTTCGCGGCAAGATCGGGCGGCGTGTCTCGTGCACAATCTACGAAGATCGCCCGCTCGGTTGCCGCAAAGTCGAGGCCGGCAGTGAACGCTGCCTCGCCTACCGCCGCGAGCGACAGGTGCGTTGAGGGGCCCGTGGGACTCCGTCACAGTCAGTCCTTGAGTTGGCGTATGCCCGCTCCGACGATCGATCTGGTAGCGAGAAATCTGCGACAGTAGTGGTAACATCGCCCGCCGTGTCCCGAGAACATGTCGATCTGCTCGCCAGGGTGCACCTCTTCGCGGGGCTCGCCCAAGAAGCGCTCGACGCCATCGCCACCCTGGCGACCGAAGAATCGCACGCGCTCGGCGCCGTCATCTTCAAGCTCGGCGATCCGGGCGATCGTCTATTTTTGATCCTCGACGGCAAGGTCCGCATCAGCCGCGACGTGCCCGGCATGGGCGAAGAGGCGCTGGCGGTTCTCGGGTCGGGCGACGCGTTCGGCGAGATGTGCCTGTTCGAAGACGCGCCTCGCTCGGCCGACGCGCGGGTACACGAGCGCTGTAAGCTGCTCTGCATTTCCAAAGACAGCTTGGCCGACCTGCTCTTTTTGCGCATGGACTTGGCGCATGACGTCCTCTGGAACGCGGTCCGCATTCTCTCCAAGCGGCTTCGCGAGACGAGCGACAAGCTCACCTTCCTTTCCATCAGTTCCAAGTTCTGAGCGTTCGAGACGGCTATGCGACGGGTGACGGCGTTTTCCTTGCTCCTTCTTCTCTGCCCCGAGAGCGCATGGGCCGACCCCTTCATCCGCTTTTCCGCGGCCCCCGAATGGGCGTTCCGCCGCTTCCGGGATTCGGAGCCGAGCACCACCGACAAGAGCTACGCGGCGTCGGGTATTCCGAGCTTGCGCTTCGACGTTGCCATCGACCCGTTGCGCTATCAAGAAGGCGCCCTGCGCGATCTCGAGTTCACGTTCTTCTATGCGCGCGCCCTCGCGCTCACCTCGTGGGATATCGATACCCGCGAGAAGGGCGGCACTTTCCGGACCATCGATACCTCGTGGTGGCGCTATGGAGCGGGCGTTCGCTATGCGGCGTTTCGATCATGGCCCGTCGAGACCGCGCTTTCGCTGGCGATCGAACGATCCGCCTTCGCGTTCGAGGTCGCGGATCCGCAGAAGACCGAGGTGCCCGCGGGGCGCTATACGCTCCTCCGCGCGGGGGCCGACGGAAGGCTGCCGCTCGGCCGTTTCTTCGTGCTCTGCGACGCGAACGTGCTCTTGCCCGTCTCGATTGCTCCGCTCGGCGATCGCGAAGTCGCGGGGTCGGGCCTAGGCCTCCGGGCGGGCGCGGGAGCCGGCTTCGCGCTCATCGAGCGCTTCGAGGCGGGCCTTCGCTTCCAATACGACCTCGTGACGTTCTCGCTGCCACCTCTGCCGAATCGGAACGACGAGCCCGGCCGAGTGTACGATCAGTACTTCATTTTCAGCGGTTTTCTGGCGCTCTCGCTTTGACGGAGTAAGGGCCTACCGCTCCCAGAGCGACGAGAGCTCGAGCTCGATGGCGTCGAACGGCTCGGCGCGCACCAGGGCGGCGGCGCGCCACGCCGAGATCCGTTCGCATCGGTTGCTCTCGAGGAGACGGAAGATCTCGAGCGTCTGCAGCACGGGTTCGACGAGCCAAACATGGCCGACCCGCTCGCGAGCGTAGATGGCCATCTTGTCGGTGCGATCGACCGCGGCTGTGGAGGGGGAAAGGACCTCGCAGACCCAATCGGGGACAATCTCGATGGCGGCGCCGTCAGGCAATTCGGGCACCCGTTCGCGGCGCCAGCCGGCCAAGTCCGGGACGAGCACGTCGCCCCGCAGGTGGAGTTCGGGCTCGTACAGGATGATCCAGCCACCGGGGCCACCTTTGCCGCGATCGAACGGCCCCCCCACGTCGATGCCGAGCCGCGAGGCCGCGCGCGTGTGGGGAACCGCGGGGCGCGGGTGGGTGACGAGCTCGCCGTAGATGAGCTCGGCCACCAAATTCGCGGGCGCGGCGAGCAGGTCTTCGTAGGTTGCGCGGCGCTTGGCCGGGTCCGCCATGGCGAAGAGGTTAGCACGAAGCGCCCGGCGTGGTGGCTCGCCTACCATGACCACAGGGGCATCAGCCTTTCGCCCTGAACCGGCGCAGCAGCCATAAATCGTACGCGATCTTCGTGACGCCCCCGCACACGAGCGCCCACCCGAAATTCGTGTGCGCGAGCATCGCCCCCGCGAGCACCGGCGTCGTCGCGGCGGCGAGGCTGCGCGGAACGTTGGTGACGCTCGCGGCTGCTGCGCGCTCCTCGGGCGGCACGACCGACATCACGTACGACTGACGCGCGGGGACATCCATCTGCGAGAGGCTCATGCGCAGCAGCAGGAACGAGATCGCGAGCGGCGCCGTCGGCATGAACGCCGCGATGACGAGGAACACGTTGGCCGGCAAGTGCGTGTAGGCCATCGTCCTGATGAGCCCGATGCGCCGCGCGAGCCACGGCGACAGCAATTGCGAAAATCCGGCCAAAAGGCCCGCGGCAAAGAACACCGCGCCCGCCGTGGCGACCGACAGTTCGAACCGGCGAAAGAGCCAAAGCGCAAGCAAGGATTGAATTACGAAGCCCCCGCCGAGCGAATCGAGGCTGAAGAGGAGCGCGAGCTCGACGACGATGCGCCGCGATTTTTCGAGCGGACGCCGCGGCGTCGTCACTACTTTCGCTTCGACGGCGGGCGAAAGGCCGCGATAGAGCGTCGCCGCGACGAGCGCGAACGCGGCGTAGGCGAGGAA
>DATEMX010000692.1:0-16040 GCA_035275365.1 Polyangiaceae bacterium
CTCCGGTAGCTTACGACAACGGCGAGCCATATGCTCTACTGCTTTCCGCCGGAAGCGGTTTCGCGCGCCTCTATCGTGTTAGACTCCCGTCACATGCACGGATCGAGCGTGTTTTTGGTCGCTTTCCTGACAGCAGCGGCAACGGCGACGGGCGCCGTCTACGTCATCGAGCGCTACAACATCTTGCCCCACAAGGTGCCGACGCCCGAAGCGGTCGTCCCTGCCCTCCAGGGTGTGACGGAGGCCGATGCCCGCGCGAACGCCCAGGCCGCCCATGTTTCGCTGCTCGTCGCTTCGCGCGAACCCAGCGCCGAGGCCAAGCCGGGCACCGTGCTGCGCCAATCGATCCCGGGCGGCCAGCGCGTTCCCATCGATCACCCGATCAGCATCGTGCTTGCCGACGAGCTCCCCAAAGTGCCCAACGTGAGCGGCGTCACCGTCGGCGAAGCCACGCAGCGCGTAGAAGCGCATGGTTATCACTTGCAGGTCGGCGCCACCATTGCCCACGCGACGGTCGCGCAAGGGCTCGTCATCGAACAGACACCCAAGGCCGACGCGCCGCAAGCCAAAGGAGCCACCGTCATCGTGCAGGTTTCGGCCGGCCCGGGCGATATCGATGTCCCCAAGGTCGTCGGCATGTCCGTCGAAAAAGCCAAGACCAACCTCGAGAAACTCGGCGCCAAGCCGCAGGTGCGATGGGTGGCGATGGCCGAGACGCCTACCTACGTCGTGCTGGCGCAGAAGCCTCCACCCGGTCAGAAAATCAAGCCGGGTGGCGAGGTCGTTCTCACCGCGTGCCGATGACCTAGCGTCTCTCCTTCGACGCTCGTCGTCACCGACGGCGCGCAGTCCGTCGACTATCCCTTGGTCTACTGTTGACGGGCACCGCGTTCCGTAGGCGCGCTGCAGCAGTCGTGTCGGCCGGCGGCCGCGAGCCTCGCGCTAACCGTCCAATCGACGGAGAACACGGTACGTGAGATTGAGGCGCGCTCCGAGCGGCTTCTTGCTGCGCGGAACGTGGTGGCGGTAGTAGCGCTGCGTGGTGCCGCCCATCACCAGCAGACTGCCCGCTCCTAGATCGAAGGCAATTACCTCGCGCGTCTTCTTGTGTCGGAGCACGAAACGACGAGGAGCGCCGAGCGACACCGACGCGATGCGGACGTCGTCGCGCGAGGGGCCCAGCTCGGGTTCGTCGTCGGCGTGTTCGCCCATCGCGTCTTGGCCATCGCGGTAGTAGTTGGCGAGGACGGAGTTGAAGTCGCAGCCCTCACCCTCGTTCAATCGATCGCGAAGATCCGCGAGCTCGCGCGTCCAAGCCGACGGTTCGAACGCTCGGCCCGAATATCGGTACGAACACCCAGGATCGCCGTGCCAACTGGTCAGACGCGGCGTGACGACCTCGCGTCCGAAAAGGACGATCGTCTCTTGCCGGAGCGGTAATTCACCGACGAGCGCTGCCATCGTCGCCGCGTCACGCGAAACGAACGCCGGCTCGAACGACAGCCACGCGCCCTCACCGAGATCGATTCGCTCTGCCACGCCGCCAAGTATGGCCTTTTTCCCGCTATAGGCACCCGCCGCAGTCGATGAAAACCGGAATGCTGAGCGGCGTCGACAGCCCGCCCGGCGCACCGGCTTCCTGCGACGTGACGAGATAGAGGTTCATCGTGGTCGGGTGGCAGGCGGAGGGCGGCAGGTACGAGCAAACGCTCGACGACATGTACATCGACATCGAGCCGTTGCCCGCCGAGTTGCCGGGCGCCGATGCGTTCCGCACGTAGAAATACCTCTCGGAGCCGAACTGAACGGCGTAGCCCATCGCATTCAGGTTGGGCGCGCTCCAAGTGAACGTCAGCGCGCTGTACGACGAGCGAATCACGAAGGGCGTGCCAACGCGGGCGGCGCTCGCCGAGGGATCGGAAACGAACTGCGACGCCGCCGGGTTCGTCGACGACGAGACGTAGAGGTACTGGCTGAAGAGGGCGTCGAGGTTCAGTCCCGAATCGACCGCGTGGCCCGAGTCGACGGGCGACTGAACGTCGCTGCCGGCATCGACGATCATCACCGGGACAGCCGGTTTGACGCCGACGTTGAGCGCCGCGCCCGGCGCGGGAGCGAGCGACTTCCACTCCTCGGTCGCCCCGGCCTCGGGCTGCGGATAGGTGGCGTGTTTGGAGTCGTCTTCGCGTCGAAGACCGTCGTAGTCGGGGGTTGCGGAGTCGCCTTTGGTCCCGCACGCGGCGAGGGCCATGGGGACGACCAGGAGAGCCAAGAGAGAGCGGCTAGAAAAAGTGCTCATCGATTTTTTCCTCTTAGGGGACCAGGGTGACGGCGATCTGCGTCGACCCTACGATCTTGTCCAAACTGACGACGTCCGAGGCGTTGCCGCCCAACGGACGCAAGCGAATGCCCGCAAGGCCGGCATAGGTGACTGAGTCGATCCTGTCTTCGGCGTCGGAAGCGATGAGACCCTTGGTCCGGTCCCATTTCAAAACGATGGCCTGACCGTCGATGGTGATGCTCGTCGCGCGCGACTGCACTGTGGGATCGGGCAGGACGGGGAACAGGACGTTGCGCATCCCGTCGGCGTCGGTGTCGGGCGAAACGATGCTGAAGTTTCGATCGAGCGCGTTCTTGACTTCGGTCGGCTGCTGGAGCGGATCGAACTCCGCCGCTTGATTGAGCACGATGGTGACGGTGCCGTCGGGCGACGGGTTGCCCGACTGCGTGCTCACGTAGCTCGCGTCGAGCGCGGGCACGCTGAGGCGATTCAGTTGCAAGGCAACGCGGCGATCCATGCCTGCTTGGAAAGTGGTGTTTTGGAGGATCTGGTAGCCGGGGACGTTGAACACCGAAACCTGGTAGGGCACGCCGTAGCCGAGGCTCGCCCCCGGGACGACCGCCGCGCCGTCTTTGAAATCGACGAACACGACCTTCGACAACAGATCGTTGTCGTTCTGCCAGACTTGGCCCGGCACGCCGCCCGGTTGTTCAATCGCTTCGTCGTAGAGGTTCGAGAGGCTGGTGGGGCGGAGCCGCAGCGAGCCGCTCGGCAGCTCGGCGGAGTTGGTGAGCGTGATGGTGAACGGGACGTCGGCGACTTGGGCGCTATTCGAAAACAGGTACGCCAAGAAGTAGAAGCTGCGGTCGCCGTGCACGACGTCGGTCCATTGCGCGTTGTGCGCGACGTAGGGCCGGTAGCCGGGCGCGTCGATGTAGACCGAGAAATCGTGGAGGGCCGGGATGGTCGGGAGGTGGAACCCTCCGCGCGCGTCGACCGTGCCTCGCTCGTATCGGCCGAAGTAATCGACGGCGATGTCGTAGGCCGTCAGGTGGGCGCCGGTCACGCCGTCGAACACGTCGCCGCGAAACGTGCGCGTCTCGACCGGCGGCGGCGGCGTCGGATCCGAATCTTCGTGAATCGTACAGGCACCGGTGAAGCCGGCGCCCAAGATCATCCAAGCAATGGCTTGTTGCCTCGGGTTGGTCATGGTCTGGCTCGCTGTTGGTTTGGGAAGGGTGCGTCTTGCAGCCTCGCGGGGACAGCTCGTAGGGCGATGCCGATACGTCGCTGCATCGGGCCCACCCCGCGCTCGGTCGACCTCGGACGACGATCCGAAGCTCGACCGACTCATCGGATATCACGCTCTCTTGCAAAAACACAAGCAGAGAGGCATGTCGCGTAAGTGCGTGTAGGCGGGGAGAGCCGACGACGTCAGAGACCGAGCGCGCGCAGATCGAGCTTGCCCGAACGGAGCGGGGGACAGAAATAGTAGCCGCCCGTCACCGCTCGAGTGAACGTGAACAAGCCGTCGACGACGCCGTCGTCGCGACCGCCCATGCGCCGCAACTGCCGCTCGAACCGATCGAGCGATTCTCCGTAGGCTACGAAATAGAGTCCGTGCGTGGCGAGCCCGCCGTACGGCATCGAGCGCCGCAGCACGAAGGCCTCGGGCTCGAACGATTCTTGCGCCGTTCGTTTGACGTGAGCCGAGAGCGGCGCGTCGGCCATCTCTTCATTGCTCTCGAGCCGGCGGCCCACGGCGTTCTCACGCGCCTCGATGCTCATCCGTTCGGCGGCGCCGAGATCGTGAACCCACCTCTGAACGGCGACGAAGCTCGCTCCGTCGATCCCCGCGCCGTGCCCGTTCGAGATGGCCGCGCGAACGGCGGCGTCACCCTTGGGGTTCTCGGTGCCATCTTCGAACCCGGAGAGATCTTTGCCGCCTCGATAGACGAACGCGTCGATCTCTTCGACGACGTCGAACGCGTTGCCCAGGATCGAACGATGTGCTCGGCCCGCGTCGAAGACATCGCCCGCGTCGGCGTGCGTCAGGGCGAGCCAAATGGCGTGTTGCGTCGCGGGGAAGATCGCCATGTCGCCAGGGAAAGCGCGCAAGCCGGAGACGTTCGCACCGAGACGATCGACGAGAGGAGCGCCGAGCCCCACCACCGCCTTCGGATCGTGCGGGCGGGCCGCGAGACCCACGAGCGTCGGACGAGGATCGACTCCGTCGCGCAAACCGAGCAGAACGAACCGTGCGCGCGGCGGCACGGAAGTGAGGATGGCAGGTTGAGCTTGCAACGCGTTCACGCGCGCATTCTGCGGCATCGCGCGCCCGGGATCCAGCGATATGCTGGGCTATCGCTGCATGGGAAGCGCGACGCGCCGAGGCTTCACCAGGTCGGTGATGTAACCCGCCACCAAATCGTGCAGCTCCGGCCGCTCACTCGCGGCGACGGCGTCGACCAGCTTTCGAACGCCCGCTTTGATGTCGCCGCTCTCGACCAAGGCCGTACCGAGAGCCACCATCGCTTGGACGTCGTCGGGGCTCGCCTGCGACAGCTCGTGGTAACGGTAGAGCGCTGGCCCCGAAAAGCCGAGCCCTTCGATGCCCGATGCCTCTTGAATGAGGAGCGCCGGGCAAAGGCCGAAGACGCGGCGTCCGTGCGAGGCCACCTCGACGGCTTTGGAGGGATCGTCGGCGTCGAGGTACGACTGAGCGATCTCGGCGCATGCCTCGGGCGACTCGAACGTCGCGCCATCGCACTCGAGCTTGGTGGCGAACGACTTCTTTCGCATCGTCTCGAGGTCGTAGAGCTGGCAGATTGGATCGTCGAAGATGGGGTCGCGCAGCGTCTCCAAGAAGGCGGCGTGCAGCGGGTGCTCGGGATCGGCGACGTTCTTCTTCGGGTAGTCGGCGGCGACGTGATCGCCCGTGTTCTGGATCATGTAAAAGCGCACGCCCGTGCAACCGAGCTTCTTACCGAGGCGCACCATTTCGGCGAGTTCGTGGAAGTTGTCGAGTTGCACCGTGGCGTTGATGTAAAACTCCGAGAAAACGCCTTCCTTGTGCTTTTCGGCCATGAAGTAGAGGTTCTCTTCGAGTTTGTTCCAATCGCCGTTGCGTCGCACGACGGCGAACGACCACGGCCGGCAAGCGTCGATGGAAACGTCGAGCAGGGGCCGGTATTTCTCGAGCCCGCTATACTCGGTCCAGCGCGCCCGCGTCATGAGGAGCCCGTTGGTGCGCAACGAGAGCTGCAAGTCGAGATCGTGCTGCGCCATGTACTTGAGGAGCGAACGGTAGTGCTTGCTCGACCACGGATCGCCCTGCCCCGAGAGCGAGAGCTGCAGGCGCTTGCCCGACTTGACCGTGGAGCCACGAATTTCGCGCATTTCGGAGGCCCGCGCGCGCGCGGCGAGGCCCGGATCACCGTGGCGCTGCTGACGGCGTCAGAACCATGACGGAGCCGTAGTACCCTCCCCGCCGTGCACACCGCCGACGCCATCCGCCTCACCTTGGCCGCCTTTGCGGCGAATCCAGAGACTTCCGACGACGAAGTCTGCCGCCTGCTGGCCAGCGTCGGGATCCCCGCTGTTTTGGCGCGTTCGCTGGTGGTGTTGACGCCGCTCGCGTTCGGCAGGGCACTCCTCCACGGCATCGGCGCCGAATTCGCTGCCACGTTCGTGCGTGACGATGGCCGCGGCAACTACGTCGACGAGGCCGAACTCATCGACTACCCCTACTTCGCCGAAGCCCTCGATTTCGCGCGCAACGAGGTGGGCCGCGGCGAGCTCGAGACCGTAGCCCTGCGGAGCGCCGAGGTTCAAGCCATCAACGCCGCGTTGAACGCCGGCCAGAAGCCGGAGAACCTCGTTTTGGCGCCTCCGGCGATCGCTTGGAACCTCGAAGGCCCCAGCGCCTCGGACGAAACGCTCAAACGCACCGAGCCCAACGTCTTGGCATGGACCCAAGATCGACTCGCGCGCTACGCCGTCCCCACGCGCGCCTTCGGCGAGCACGTCGTCATCGGCGACGGCGTCACGCTGGCGGCTTCGCTCCTGCCGCGCATGATCCAGTCCGGTCGCGTGCGCATGCAGCTCGACGTCATCGCGCGAAGGCCCGAGTTTGCGGCGCGCCGTGCGCTCGTCGAGTCTTTCGCGGCCGATGCTCCCACGATCGCCGAAGCGGCGAAAGCAGCCTTCGACAGGTTTGCGGAGGCTTCGCTCGACGTCATCATCGCGAGCTTCGTGGGCGACCGCTTCGGCAATGACCGCCTTCGTTGGGAGACGTGGACGGGTCGCCGCGCGTGGCGCGTCTGCGTCGGCTCGCTCCTGCAGTCGCATGCGCAGGTCGCGTCGCACCCCTATGGCACCTTCCTCGAGCAGTTGAAGGCGCAGCTTTCTTCGGCCGATCTTTCGCCAGAACCGCACTGGGTGCGCACGTTCTATGCCGCCCAGCGAGGAAACGCCGTGGCGGCGGAGGTCCTCTTCGACAACGAACCGTGGGAAAAGGCGGAGCGCGCCCTTCGGGGGCTCGACTGGCCCGCCACCGCCCAGATGTTCTCCCTCCGGCAACTGCTCGTGATGTTACCCTTCGTTACTTGAGAGCGCTCGCCGCGACGCACGGAATGCGCGAATCGTCCCACGACGGCGCCGGAGCCTTGCTCGAGAACGCGAGGTTCGAACCTATCGCTCGATCGCGCCGGGGGTAATAACTTCGAACTGATCGCCGGGAATGTTCTTCAGCGCGTTGAGTTGCTCATCGTTCCATCCCGGGTTGGGATCGCCCTGGAAGAAGTAGTCGCTGCCGTTGTCGGCCAGGATCATGCCGTAAGTTTGCATCGCTTCTGCGACGATCCTGGCCTGGGTCGGCATGCCGCTCACCGCGTAGCCTTTCTTCAAGCGGACCCGGAGGCCCATCGGCGGGTAGTCCGCACGAAGCGCGGCGCTCGCGATGTTGGCCGGACAACACTTGGCGCAAGTGGGCACCGCCTGATGCGACGCGGGATAGACGAAGCCGTCTTGCGTGCAATGCATGGTGAAGCGAATGGCGTGCTTCACGGCGCCGGCGGCCACCTCGTCGTACCGCACGAGCCCCGGCAAAATGGCGAGGCCCCCGGCGTCGGCGGACGTCCATTTCTTCGGCCTTTGACCGGCGCCCACCTTGCGCAAGTCGAACTTGGCGCCGCTGCCGCACGTCCACGCGTTGCCGGCAAAATGGCAGTTCCAAGCTTCGTAGAGCGCGCACGTTCCCTGAACGAGGGAGAGCACGTGGCAATCGCCGTCGCATGCGTCCGGCGTACCTCCCTCGATCTTGGCGCCAGCGCCGGGAAACGGATACGGGCCGGGATCACTGTCGTCGTAGTCGAACGTCATCGGAAGCGGCGCTTGGTTGGCCGGCACGACGTTGTAGGGAATTCCGAACTCCGTTCCGAAATCGGGGTGGAGCTTCTTCAGCGTCGCATTTTGGTAGAGCTTGCTCGTCCACGCCGCGTCGACCGGCGCTGCATCGGGGACCGGTTGGTTCCACGGATCGTTGGCGGGAAAGATGCCACACCCGGCGATCACCGGGGAGGAGCCCGCGACGGGTGACGACCCGCCGGAACCCGTCGATCCGCCAGCGCCTGTCGATCCGCCGGCACCCATCGACCCTCCGGCGCCAGGATCCGATCCACCCGTGCCGCTCCCAGCCGCGCCGCTCCCAGCCGCGCCGCTGCCTGTCGACGCTGCCGCCGTTTCATTGCCGGGCGCAGTCGGATCGGACGAACACGCGCCCGCTCCGGGGATCGCGATGCCCACCACGACCAGGGTTCGAAGCAGACGCGCACACGTCGACGTGTTCTCCATGATCTCGTTCCTCGCGGCTCTCGTCGATCTGACGCCAGGCAGAGCCCCTCGATTGTATCAGCCGCTCCGCGGTGGACCAAAGAGCGGATGCATGTAGGCGCATGACTCGCATGTGGCGACAACATGCGTTGCGGATTCGCAGGGTCGGTCTTTTTCGCCGCGTCGGCACTCGGCTGCGTGAACAATCCCGTGACCGGCAAGCCAGAGCTGTCGCTCGTGAGCAAAGCGGACGAAATTGCCCTGGGAAAGAGAGCCGAGGCAGAGGTTCTCGAGACCGTCGGTCCTTATGACGATCCCAAGCTCGAGGCCTACGTCGCCCGGATGGGGCTCGGCATCGCAAAGATCACCGAGCGCCCCGACCTTCCATGGTCGTTCCACGTCCTCGACGATCCCGCGGTGAACGCTTTCGCGCTTCCGGGCGGCCCCGTGTTCGTCACCCGCGGCATCCTCGCCCACCTCACCTCCGAAGCGGAGCTCGCCGCCGTGCTCGGCCACGAGTGCGGTCATATCGCGGCGAAGCACTCTGTCGCGCAGATGAGCCGCGACCAACTGGCAGGGCTCGGCATCGGGCTGGGCAGCGTGCTCATTCCCGACATGGCCCGCTTCCAAGGCCTCGTCGGTGCGGGCGTCCAATTGCTCTTTCTTCAATACAGCCGCAGCGCCGAGGAAGAGGCCGACGACTTGGGGTTCCGCTACGCGCTCACCAACGGGTGGGACGCGCGCGACATGAAAGATCTCTTCGTCATGCTCTCTGGCGTCGGCCGGCAAGACGGCGCCCGCGTTCCCCAGTGGCTATCGACGCATCCAAACCCCGAGAATCGACTCGAGCGCATCGAGGAGCGGCTGTCCCAATTGGAAAGCATCGATTGGGCCTCGAAGCGGCAAGGGCGCGACTCCTATTTGCAAGCGATCGACGGCGTCGTCTTCGGCCACGACGATCGCGAAGGGTACATGCGCGCCAACACGTTCATTCACCCTGGGCTCGGCTTTCGCATCGCCTTTCCCCCGGGCTTTGCGGTGCAAAACCAGCGCAACTTGGTGGTGGCGGTGAGCCAAGAACGCGACGCGGCCGCGGTGCTCGGCGTGGTGTCAAAAAAGCCCGAAGACGCGCTCAAGGAGTTCCTCTCGAACCGCGAAATCGAGACCATCGCCCCGCCAGCAGGAGACGGCGCGATGTCACCACTCACACGGTACTTTCGAGCTCGAACTGCCGACGGCACACTGGGCGGCGTCGTCTCGTTCCTTTCCTTCGGTGGCCACACCTTCGAATACGTTGCTTATTCGACGGCGGAGCGGTTCGGTCGTTACCAGACGGTGTTCGCTTCGACCCTCGCGAGCTTCGCCCAAGAGGCCGATCCCAAACTGCTCCACCCGAAGGTCGCGCGGATCGCCATCGCCAAGGTTGCCCTCGACATGAGCCTCCGCGAGTTCAACGTTCGGTTTCCATCGGTCATCGGCATCAACGAGCTCGCGCTCATCAACGGCGTGTCGGTCGGTGAGGTGCTCGCTCCGGGCCGCCTCGTCAAGCGCGTCGTCGAGGAACCCATCCCCGGTAGGGACGCTAAATCAGAGTTCGAACACTGATTTAGTTAGAAAGGCAGGAGCGCCGTCAGCCAGGGCGGGGCGAAGCGCGCGAGCGCGGCGATGCCGCCGATGACGGCGCCGCACGCGAGGCTGTGCGGATCTTTCAGCGCGAATTTGACCGGATCGTCCTGCATTTGACCTCGACCGGCGAGGAGCCAAAGGCGCCCGAGCCAATAGAGCAAGACGGGCAGGACGAGCCATAGGAGCGCGGGCTCGCGGTAGCTCGCGCGCACCGCCGCGCTGTCGACGTAGAGCATGAAGACGAGCGCCGCGATGTAGCCGCTCGCCGTGCCCATGCTCGTCACCATTTCGAGATCGGTCTTGGAGTATCCGCGGTTCATCACGGAGTCGCCCACGGCGAGCGCGCGCAACTCGACGTAGCGTTTGGCAAAAGCCAGACTCGTGAAGAGAAACATCGAGAATCCAAGGAGCCACGCGCTCACCCGAATTTCGGTGGCGACGCCCCCCGAAAGGATGCGGTGCGTGTAGAGCCCCGCGAGCACGAGCACGTCGAGGAGGAGCTTGCGCTTCAAATAGAACGAATACGAGAGCGTTCCCACCAAGTAGAGCGCCAGCATCATCGAAAAGCGATTCGAGAGGAGGGTCGCCGAGAGCCCGAAGCTGCCAAGGAGCAGCACCAAGAGCAGGGGGACGCCGAGGATCACGGGGAGAGCGCCCGAGGCGAAGGGTCGGTTCTTCTTGGAGTGGTGCGCTCGGTCGGCCTCGATGTCCATCAAGTCGTTGAACACGTAGCCAGCCGAGGCACAGAGCGAGAACGCGATGAACGCCAAGATGCCGTGCGTCATCGCAGCAAGAGAAATCGGGTCAGGCGCCAAGAGAAGCGGCAAGAGTACGAGCGCGTTTTTGGCCCATTGATGGACGCGGAGCTGTTTAATCAGCGCCCTCACGAAATTGGGCCGACGCGAAACGAGCGTGACGCTCCCGAGCCGTCGTGCAACGCCCTCGGCACCGCGCGACGCGCCGACCAGGTAGCCCTGGGTAGCTGCTTCGAGGATGGGTTCGTCGGCGCTGGAGTCACCTACGTAGTCGAACCCGCGTTCGCCGTAGGCCGCCTTGAGCATGTCGCGCTTGGTCGTTCCCTTGAGGTTCGACTCACCGTCGCTCGCGTGAATCGCGTCGAAGAGGTCGAGGTGGCGCGCAACGCCCTCGGCGACGGTTCGATGCGCGGCGGTGGCCAGCACCAACTGGCGACCGCGCGCCCGACTCGCGCGCAGCGCTTCGAGGAGATCGAGCCGATAAGGCAGGCTCGCGGGGTTGATGCCCGCGCTCTCCGCGACGGCCCGCTTGAACCGAGCGCGACCGCCGAGCAACCAAAACGGGGCCACGACGACGACCCACGGCCGACGACGAAACAGCAACATGACCCCTTCCCAGAGGGTATCGGTCGTCACCAGCGTGCCGTCGAGGTCCACGCAAAGCGGGCGTGACAACGAGCTTTCTTCGCTAAAGGCAGTACCCAGAATCGAAACGGGCTCGGCTGACATGGGATCTTTGGGCGGCCTCGGGCGCAGCCTACTCTGACGTACGGCCCGTGGCCAGTCGTAGGCGGTACTCGCGCCGACCTTCTTGGCTGCCGGTATGACCTTGGCTGCCGGCGTGACAAGATGGGGCTTCGGCTGCCGGGGCGACAAAGTCAGATGGGCTCCAGCCGGAGGGGTTGGTTCCCCTATGTGTAACTTGTCGTGACAAATTCGATGGGGGCCTGCCGGAAGGGTTGGTACGGCTCGAGCGACTCGAGCCCGAGCGCGCCACCTCGCCACCGATTGACGCCCCCTCCAATTTCTGCAACGCATCGCCGCACGATGCCCGGTCGCGCGCACCGTTCGACATACGCCTCGCTCGCGTGGACGGCAGCGTTCGCCATGGGGTGCAGCTCCGGCGATGTCCATGGCGACGACGCGGGCACGGCAGGCAAGCCGCGCGTTGCCGAAGAAGCGGGCGCGCCTGACGCGAAGAGCTCCGAAGTGTCGAACGGGTCCGACGCCGACCGTGACGGTTCGACCGCCAGCCTCGGCCGCGTTTGCGCCGTTGACGCCGATTGCACCGGCCTTGCATGTGTGAAGGCCTCCGATTCGACGATGGCAGGAGGTGGCCCCGCGCACGGCTATTGCTCTACGCCGTGTTCACTATCCGATGACCCTATTTGCGCTGCTATCGGCGGAAAGTGCCTCGACTTTTCGCGAAAGGCGGGCGGACCTCCGGAAACGTGGTGCGTCCAGATCTGCCAACGCGGAGGTGCGGCGTCGAGCCTCGATAAATGCCACGCTCGCCGCGACGTCGCCTGTACCGCCGCGTCCGTCAACGGGGGCGTTCCCTCCGGCGATGGCTACTGCCTGCCTACGTGCAATGCCGATCTCGATTGTGGCCCCCGGCACTGCGATCCGCTCTATGGCGTCTGCGTCGACGCCGTCTCGTCGGGAGCTCCCACGGGAACGTCTTGCGCCGCGCCCGTCATCGACGGCGGTGATGCGGCGCCGGCGACGATGTGCTCCGGGTCTTGCCTGTCGATAGGCTCCACGACTCGCGTCTGCGCGCAACGTTGCGCCTACCAGAGCCCCGATGCGTGCCATTTGCCCGACGCCGACGCCGACGGGGGAATCGGCGCCTATTCCGCTTGCCTCTTCGTCTCATCGAACACGGGCCCAGGCGACGAAGCCCACTGCGGTCAGCTTTGCGACTCGGTAACCGACTGCCTCGACCAGAGCGATCCCGGGGTTTATTGCGACAAGTCCGACGCTGCGCTCAAGGCGTTCGGTCACGGCTTTTGTAATTGGGACTCCTCGGAGGCCGAAGCGGGACTCGACGCGACGGCCGACGGTGAGTAGGGTTTTCGACGAGGTCGCCGACAGCCCGCCGTTCAGCAGTGGTGGTGCGCGAGCGTGCCGGGAAAATCCGCGCAGGTCGGCGATCGACGATGCTATAGCAGCGGGCGATGCGAGCTGCCTGCGCGAGGCGTTGCTATTTGGCTCTGTCGTTCGTGTCGCTCGCGCGAACGGCGCTCGCCGAAGAGCACACGCGCTACGCGCTCAGTTGGTCCCGTTTTCCGGGCGCCGAAGCTTGTCCGAGTCCCACATCGATCGCCCGCGCGGTAGAGGCTCGCCTCGGCGATTTCTCATGGGGACCGAGCTCATCGGCCGACGTGGTCATCGAAGGCCATGTCGACGAGGCACCCGGCAGCGCCGCCTGGCGAGCACGCATCGTCGTCTCCGAAGCCGGCGGCAAGATCCTCGGACACCGCGAGATCACCTCGGAGGGACCCGAATGTAGCTCGCTCGAGAAGGGTTCGTTCCCCTCGTGCGGGATCGGTTTGTTTTCCTCACCGCAGCGCCTGAAGAAAACCTACTATTTCAGGCAGATACGGTCGCGGGGGAATCGGCGCGTCGATCGCGTCGCAGTTTTGATCATAATCCGAGACGGCGAGCTCCATGATGAAGCTGGCTCGTCGACATGATGACCGCGGAAGACGAATCCCGAAGTATCGTGGCGTCTGACTTTCGCCGAATCTTCGACGACCACGCTCGCTATGTTTGGCGCGTCTTGCGCCGAATGGGCGTGACCCAGGCCGACCTCCCCGATGTCGCCCAGGAGGTGTTCTTGATTTTGCGCGCCAAACTCGACCGCGTTCAATCGCCTCGCGCGCTCCGCAGCTTCATCTACGGCACGAACCGCCTCCACATCCCAAGGAGACCTCGAATATGAATCTCAATCGACTCATTGCCCTCGGAATGCCCTGTTTTGCACTGCAGGCCCTCGCGGGGTGCGGCACGCGTATCGAGTTGGGTCGCGACCACCTCGACGAGGGCGGCACGGGCAGCCCCGTGACGGCGCACGACGGATCGTCCGGGAGCGGCGCTCCTTCCACCAGCGCGGGGACGGGCGAGCCCGTGGGGACGGGCGGCCCCGTGGGGACGGGCGGCCCCGTGGGGACGGGCGGAGCCTACGGCGTCGGAGGAACGGGGGGGGGCGGCGGTAGCGAGCCCATCGGCTCCGGCGGCGCCGGAGGGTCTGGTGGCTCGGGTGTGGCCGGATCCAGTGATGAGGGCGGCGCGGGAGGATCCGGCACCACCTTGCCCATGGGTCCCCCGGTGCTCTACACGGGCCCTCTTGCCCCAGTCGTCAGCCAAGCCAGCAACTTTGGTTTTGCCTTGAAAGATTCTTGGCTCATCATCGGCTGCAACACAAAACAAAATCACGACTGCGTCAACGGCAACGCCGGCGTTTGCGGCAATCAAGATGCCCCCTTCGAAGACAAGGGCGACGTCACCACGGAGACCTTCCCCATCGGAGGGACCATCGGCTCGACCTACGCGCTCACCGTGAGGGTCGATGGGGTGGTCGCCGCCAAGGTCTACGTCGGAGGAAAGGCGGACGCTCCCCAATCGCCAAGTATTGTCGGCGTCTCGGACATGTTCTACCGGGGAGGTGCCGCCAAGCCCACGACCTACGAAGTGATGAGGGTCCGCGTTCTCGACGCCCAGCACGCGGAGCTCGCGCGCTACTATTTGAATGGCATCACCGACACGGGCATCGAATCGCACAAGCTCTTCTTGATCGGCTACGACAAGACGATCGACGTCCCCGGCGGCGGATTCGTCGAGTATCACGTCTCGGACTCCAACTGCCGTTCAATTGACAACTGCAACCCCGGCGAGGTGATCGGTTCGTCCTGCAGCCAGCCGCGACCCGTTCCCAATGAGCCGGCGATTCAATATCCGGCAACCTACGACAACAAGCCGCTCGCTTCGCTATCGATGGCGTATCCGGGAGTGGTCACGCCGGGAACGGCGCGTCCATGGCACAGCCAAATGGTGCACGTCACTGTCACGAACGTGGTTCTGAAATAACGCCGTCGCAACGAGCGGTGCGACGGCGCACGCGAGGCTCATGAGCTCGTCGTTCTGCTCGTCGCCCCTGCCATTTATGCCTTTCGATCGGGTTGACCCCAGGAGCCCTACGACCTTCGCCGGTAGTGGTAACGTGCGGCGAGAGGCAGTCGATGTTGATGCAGCACGTGCCCAACGTTTCATCGTTGCTCGCGCGCACGACCGACCGTGCGCGCGCGATCGCCCGAGCGGTAATCGACTGCGGCGTGACACCCGAGCTGCCGGCGGATCTCGTCAAACCCACGCGCCTTTCCAACAATATCTCGCTCGTGGCGTTCTCGATGATGCTGGCTTGGTTGCTCTTCGAGGCCTCCGCCGGCTACTCGGCGGCGCTGCCGTGGGAGCTCCTCTGGGCGAGCGCCTTCGCCGCCTGTCCGTTCTTGAACGCGCTCGGCCAATATCGCACCGCCCGCGCTACGCTGATGGTCGTCGCGAATGCGACGGTCTTCGCGGGGGACGTCATCTTCGAACCTGGGTCGGGAGGATCGTTGCCGTTCATCGCCATGGTCGCGCTGCCTCTCTTGTTGTCGCGGTCCGGCGAGAAAGCGCTGCTCGCGATCGGTGTGGTGGTGCCGGTGACGCTCTTCGTGCTCTGCGAATCGAACGCGCTCGTCGGCGCGCTCTCGATCGAGCAGGTCCCCGCTCCCTCTTGGTACTTCGCGGCCAACGCCCTCACGGCGTTCACCTGCGCCTTCCTCTTGCCGCTATTTTTCTACCAGTCGAACCGACGAGCCGAGCTGGAGCTCGAACGAAGAGAGAAGGCCAAACTCGAACGCCTCATCCAGAGCAGCATCATCGGCGTCGCTCGCGGAAGAATCGGCGGTCCCATCCTCGAAGCCAACGACGCCCTCCTCGATCTCCTCGGCTATTCGCGCGACGAGCTGCGAGCGGGCGAGCTCCACCTCGAGCGGATGACCCCCGTCGAATACAGGGAGGTTACGCGACGAGCCATGGCAACGCTCGCGAAGCAAGGGGTCTGCCCGGCCTACGAAAAGCAATATGTCCGCAAAGACGGCACGCGGGTTCCCGTTCTCGTCGGAATGGCGTCGATGGACGCTGAGGGAGATACCATTGGCTTCGTCCTCGACATCAGCGCCCAAAAGACCGCCGAAGAACAGCGCGTGCTGCTCCGCCAAAACCAGGAGACTATGCGCATGCGCGACTTGTTCGACTCGGTCGTTTCCCACGAGCTGAAGACGCCGCTCGCCGCAGTGACCCTGCAAATCGAGCTCGGACTACGCGCACTCGACAAGAACAACTGCGACGCAGCCAAACGTCACCTGCAGCGCTGCGGACTCTCGGCGCGCAAGTTGGGGGCGCTGGTGGACTCCCTCCTCGATTCGGCGCGAATTCACCACGGCAAACTGGCTCTCTCGCCATGCGAAGTCGATCTCGCCGAGATGGCGAAGAGCGTCGTG
>DATEMX010000693.1:0-10643 GCA_035275365.1 Polyangiaceae bacterium
GGTTGCTGGTAGCCCGGAGCGGGCGGCGGCTGCTGGTAGCCCGGAGCGGGCGGTGGTTGCTGGTAGCCCGGAGCGGGCGGCGGCGCCGGAAGAGGAGGTAGTGTCGGTGCCGGCGGTGCCTCTGCGAAGGCCGCGCCCGCGGTGAAAACTGCCGCGAACGCGGCGGGCATCCAAAACGTGCGAGACACCGAAAAAGGAATGTAATGGCGCATGCGGGGACCCTTCGCGACGAAGCTTAGCCGCTGACGAAGTGGTCATCGCGAAAAAGACCTGCTAAACCTCTGGCCAAGCTCGTTTTGCCGTTTGGCGCTCTCGCATACCTATTTTGATCATGGGTCGTAAGGCCCCCCCCCCGACATCATCAACCTCTGCTGAGCCCGCTGCGGCGCTCGGTTCCCCGCCTCTTCTGGTGCCGAAGGAAGACGGCGCGTCGTCGCGCTCGTTCCCTGAAGCCACCCGCTACGACGCGGGCTTCGACGAGGCGCGCGTCGACCCCGACGCCCAGAAGGTCGTGCGCCGCCTCACTCGGCACGGCTTCGAGGCATACTTAGTCGGTGGCTGCGTCCGCGATCTCTTGCTCGATCGGCGGCCTAAAGACTTCGACATCGCCACCGACGCCCGCCCCGAGGACGTTCGTTCGCTCTTTCGCAACTCGCGCATCATCGGGCGCCGGTTCAGGCTGGTCCACGTCCTCTTCGGTGGCGGCAAGGTGATTGAGGTCGCTACGTTCCGGCGCAGCCCGGTCATCGACGTCGACCCCAGCGATCCCGGCGCGCCCGACGTCGATTTGCTCATCCGCAGCGACAATTTGTTCGGCGAAGCGCACGAAGACGCCCTGCGGCGCGACTTCACGATCAACGCGCTTTTCTACGACCTCGAACGCGGTCAAATCTTGGACTGGGCTTCGGGCATGCGCGACATCGAGCACCGCGTCGTCCGCACCATCGGTGAGCCCGAAACGCGCTTTCGCGAAGACCCCGTGCGCATTCTGAGAGCGGTGAAGTTCGCGGCCCGGCTCGATCTCGGGATCGATCCCGACGTCTACGACGCCATGGTGGTCACGCGCGACAGCTTGGCTCGCGCCGCTCGGCCCCGCCTCTTCGAAGAGATCTTGCGGCTCATGCGCGGCGGAGGTGCGCACCGTTCGATATGGCTCCTCTGGGAGCTCGGCATTCTCAGCGTCCTCTTGCCAGAGCTCGCAAGCTTCCTCGACGACGACGAGAGCGGCGGGTCCGCCAAACGCTTTTGGCGCCTCCTGGCGGAAGTCGATGGCCGGACGGTGGCCGAAGGGTCGCCCCTCGACGACATCGTCCTCTGGGCTCTGCTCCTGCTGGAGCCGATGAAGGAAGCCTGCGAAGGCGAGCGCGATCGCGTTTCGGCGGCGGTTGGCTTCCTCGATCCCGTCATCGAGCGCCTGGCTGTGCCGCGGCGGATCGCCGACGCCGTGCGGCGTATCGTCGCGATTCTTCCCCGCTTTGCGTCCGGCCGAACCGGCAAGTTCGCGCGAACGGCGCTCTTTCAGTTGGCCAGTCAGATCCACGATCTCGAACGCGCCGCCACGGCGCGCTAGATTGGGGGCCCCACCCCACGCTGGCTTGCTTCGGTCGATGCAGAAAGTGATCGCGAGTTACGACCCCGATCAGCGGTCCGATTTGCATTTCTCGTCCGTCCAGGGTCAAACTATGGTTGTAACCTCCTTAGGTTTCACGAGGCAAAAATGCGAACGGCGTTCATCCTCTCGGCTTTGGTCGTTGGATCGTTTTGGGTTGGCTGCAGCAGTGAGGCTCCGGGAGCTGGTCTCTTCGATCCCGTATCAACCGGCACGGCGGACTCCGGCCTTTCCACCGGAGCGTCGATGGCAGGTAGCGGTGGCAGTGACCCAACGGACATGACCGGTGCTGGCGGCAACGCCGACAGCGGGGGCAGCGTCAATAACGGCGGCTCGAGCAACGGCGGCAGCGCGAACAACGGCGGCGCGAACAACGGCGGCAGCGCGAACGCAGGCGGCAAGGGTGGTGCTGGCGGATCGGCGGGGGCCGGCGTTTCGGGTGGGGCAGGCATGGGTGTGGCAGGCGCGGCCGGCAGCACCGTGGACGCGGGTCGTGACGTGGCCGTCGATTCCGGGCTCGATGCGCGCCCGGACACGGGCTCGCCGATCGGCAGGGTGCGCTGCGGCGTCGAGCAATGCGAACTGCCCGGCGAGTTCTGCTGCATTCGTCCCACGACTGAGGCGTGCGTCTCCGTGCTGACCCCCGCCCTGTGCGGCAACATGCGCGATCAGCTCCACTGCGACTCGCAGAGCGACTGCCCGTCGGGGCAAATCTGCTGCGTCGACATCGAAGGCAACGCCGCGCGGTCGGAGTGCGTGGCTGCATTCCAATGTAACGGGAAACGCCAAGAGCTCTGCTCGCCGAACGATCCGACGCCGTGTTCGAACGCCAATAACAACTGTTCCATGTTCAACGGTGGCGCCTTCGTTCCTGGCTACAACCGTTGCCACTGAGCGGTGGCATCGGGGCGCACGGATCTCCGTCATGTTTGGGCTGTCGGATGCTCTCGGTGCCTAGCACTACTGGGTCAGATCCTCACTACCAGATCGTTGAATCGGAGTAGCCATAGGCCCACTCAAGCACTGACCGGACAGGCAGAACTGGCCATCGGCGAAGCCTTGCGGCGATTCCGTTTCGCAGACCACTTCCGACGGTCTCGCCGTATCGTTGAGTGGGGTACGCGCGGCGATTGCCGATCGGGATCTGACAGTGCAAAGATCCGACCCAGTAGTGCTAGAGAGGAATTGGGCATAGCCGCAAGGTCAGCGGGCCGCGAGAAGCGCGCGGAGCTCGCCGGGGGTGGCGACCGGGGCCGAGCAGGTGTGGCCGCGGCAAACGTAGGCGACTGGCTCGGCGCCGGCACCCCTTTGGGTGTTCCCCAGGGGCACGCGCCTGTCGGCGGTGAACCGTGGAGCGGCGGCCATCGAATCGGCGTTCGCCGGATCGACCCAAACGACGTTGCGGTTGGGTGCGTACACGGCGTAGGCAACGCGGTGCAGCGCGCGCGCCCGTGCGTCGCCCGAGGCACCCAAGACGACGACGTCGGTGGAACCTCGAACGAGCCGATCGAGGACGCCGATCGTTTGGCCGAAGCCGAATGGATTGTCGACGGCGGCCGCGGCGTTTGCCTCGAGATAGCGGCGCGCGTAGTCCGCGTATTTCTCGTCGACCATCGCGCCGAGCTTGAGAAACGCTCGACTGGCCACCGCGCCGCCGGAGGGGATCGCTTGGTCGAACGGATCTTTGCTTCGCGCGATGAGCTTCTCGCCGTCGCTCGGCGTGAAGAAGAAGCCGCCGCCCGCCTCGTCCCAGAATCGCGCGATGATTTGATCGGCGATCTGGTGGGCTCGAAGGACGTGCGCGGGGTTACCCGTGGCCTCGTAGAGATCGAGGGCGGCAGAACAGAGAAACGCGTGGTCGTCGAGAAAGCCGGGTCCCTTGACGATGCCGTCTTTCACGAGTCGGTTGACCGCTCCGCCGCGCACGAGCGACGTCTCCACGAAGTCGAACGCCTTTTCGGCCGCGATGAGCAGCGACGGCTCGCCGAGCGCGAGCGACGCGTCTGCCAAGGCCGAGATGGCGAGCGCGTTCCAGCTCGCCAGCACCTTTTGGTCGCAAAATGGCTTCTCGCGCTGCTCCCGAGCGGCCAACATCTTGACCGTCGCACGCGTGAGCGCGTCGCCGACCTCGGTGACGGATTTGCCGAGCATGGCGGCGACCGTGTTTACCGAAGCTTGCTCGGCGAGCACGGTGGCGCCCGTCGATTCGAAGTTGCCCTCGGGCGTGACGCCGAAATGCGCGAGGGCGACCGCGCTCGCCAGCGGGTCGCCCGCGAGCAGACTCTCGACCTCGCTCTTCGACCAGACGAAGAACCGGCCTTCTTCGCCCTCGGAGTCGGCGTCTTGCGCGGTGAAGAACCCGCCGTTCTCGCCCTGCATCTCGCGCAGGAGGTAGGTGCCGATGTCGCTGGCGGTCGCGGCGTATTCGTCGCTGCCGAACGCGCGAAACGCTTCGGTGTAGAGGCCGAGGAGCAGGGCGTTGTCGTAGAGCATCTTCTCGAAATGCGGCACGAGCCACCGCTCGTCGGTCGAGTAGCGATGAAAGCCGCCTCCGAGGTGGTCCCAAATGCCGCCCTTTTGCATGCCGTCGAGCGCCCGCCGCACCTTTCGAGCGGCGTCCTCGTCTCGCTCGAGCACGCCGCGGCGTAGGAGGACGTCGAGGCACATGGTGTTGGGGAATTTGGGCCGATCGCCGAAGCCGCCGTTCTGTTCGTCGAAGCGCTGCGCGAGCTTCTTGCTGGTGCGCTCCAGGAGATCGGGGCCCGGCGCGTACGGCTCGTTGGTCCGTCGCGAGAGCTCGCCGACCCTGCCTATCGCCTGTGCGAGCTCGCTCGCTTGCAACTCGACGTCTGCCCGCTTGTTCCGATAGGCCTCGGCGATGGCGCGGAGCACTTGAGGAAAGCCGGGCATGCCGTACCGTTCGCGCGGTGGGAAGTACGTTCCCCCGAAGAAGGGGCGTTGATCGGGCGTCAGGAACACGGTGAGTGGCCACCCGCCCGAGCGCCCCATGAGTTGAACGACGAGCTGGTAGATCTGGTCGAGATCAGGTCGCTCTTCGCGGTCGACCTTGATCGACACGAAGTCGTCGCTCATCTGCGCTGCGATCGCGCCGTCCTCGAACGACTCCTTTTCCATGACGTGACACCAATGACAGGCCGAGTAGCCGATGGAGAGCAGGATCGGCTTGTCTTCTGTCTTGGCCTTTTCGAGCGCCTCGCTGCCCCACGGAAACCAGTCGACGGGGTTCCGCGAGTGTTGCCGGAGGTACGGCGATGCCTCGCGCGCGAGGCGATTCGGAGCTCTGTCCGTCATGGCCCTCTTCTGGAGCCACGCGGCTGCGAGCGCAACTCAAAAGGGGGCCGCGGGTGTCAGAGCGATTCGAGGTAGGCCACGAGATCGGCCTTTTGGTTGGCCGTGAGCGAATTGACGTCGCCGTGTTTGGCGCCGCCACAACTCGCGCGGAAGCGATCTTCGATCGTCGAGGCGCAGCCGTCGTGCATGTAGGGAGCGCGCCACGACAAGCCGACGAGCGACGGGACTTGGAACTTTCCGGTGCCGACGTCGGCTGTCTGGTTGTTGGTCAGCTTGTCGCCCGTGTGGCAGCTCGCGCACGCGACCTTGGCGTTGTTGAAGAGCTCGCGACCGCGCGACACCGCGGTGTTGCCGACGACGAGCCGCTGCGCGGGGACCTTGTCGACCCAACCGGAGAGCGCCGTGACATGATCTTCGCGCAGGCTCGGCCCGCTCATGCGGGTGTTGAAGACGTCGTGCGCGAGCTTGGTGAAGGTGTCCATGTCGCCGTTCCAATGAAACGGCTCCGTGCCGAGAATGCCGCCGTTGACGGCTTGCGTTCGACGGGAGCCGAGGCCGGCGAAGGTCCAGGTGTGGCCGTCTTCGTGCCCTTCGGGATGGCACGACGCGCACGCGAGACCACCCGACGTAGCCATATGGAAGAGCTTTTGACCGGTATCGGGGCGCGGCGCGCCGGGGAGCTTGACGACCTGACCGTTGATCGAGAGCGTCGGCGGCTCGAGCGTTTGTGAGATTGCCCGGCCGCTCGAATCGATGGCAACGGCAACGACCGCCCCCTCGTTGGAAGCGGGCACTGGCTCACCGACGGCCCCGCAGACGTCGAGGCCCGACTCGCCTTGCCCAGTGTCGCCGGCGGATGGCGTGGCGGGTTGCGGAGCTATGACGACCGGCTGGAAGACGGCCTGCTGGAAGGGCATCATCAACGACGGGCCGTTCTTCGGACTGGAACTAGCGGGCACCGATCCTGCCGAGGCGACAAGGACGGTTCGCCCGTTGCCAGAAGCGACGTCGACGGGGAGAGCCGCCGCGATGTCGGAGGTCGTGCTCACGCCCACTCCGGGCCGGAACAAGCTCACGGCTGACGCTACGATGCCGCCGCCGCACCCTTGGCTGCCGTAGCCGCCCGCTTCTAGCTTCACTTCGGTCGTCAGGTCTTGCTGGTGCACCATGAGGGCTCCGCCGCCTGGCGCGGCGATGGTGCGCCACGCCACCGCCGGCGTTCGCATGCGCGTGCTGCCGTTGCTGGCGTCGGGCCTACCCGAAGCGCGCGGCTGAAGTCGCTCGGACACGGTACCGTCGGCCTCGACGACGAGGAGTTCTGCTGCGCGAAAGCGGCTCACGAGCAAGCGGCTGCCGTCGATGACCACGTCGCGGAGATCGGAATCGAGCTTGAGCGAGCGCGTTGGAGCACCGCCCGCCGCCGGAAAGGTGAGGAGTTCGCCGCCTGAGCAGGCGAGGTGAATGACGTCGCCCGTGGCATCGTAGGCGAGGCCCCGGGGGTACGGGCAAGCCGCGGTGCGGTCGGTGACCGCGCCCGCCACCGGATCGATGGTGACGATGGCGCCGCCGCCGCGCAGCGCGACGTGAAGGCGCCCGGCAGCGTCGGCCACGAGGCGACCCGGTTCGTCTTTGGCTTTGAGCGCGATGGGCGTGCCCACGGCGAGCGTCTGCAGGTTGACGATGACCACGTGGTCGCGATTGGGATCCGCGACGGCGGCCTGGCGGCCCTTGTCGAATACGAGCAACGTGCCGCCGCTGATCGGAGGAGGCGGGTCGTTGGCGACGACGACCGCTTCGTCGAAGCTCCCGAAACGGTCGGTGGGCTCGGGCGGGCTTGTCGGGACGATAGGCGTACTTTCGTTGGTACAGGCGCCCAAGAGCAACAACGAAATCGCGGATGATCGCAGGACGATTTTCATCGGTTTCTCCCGTCAGGCTCGGCCCCACCCACGGGACCACCTGGCTCGGTCAGCGAACTAGCAAGATTAGTTCCCCGTTCGGGAAGATGCGAGCACCACTTCGAGGGCCGCTCGCTATGACGTCCGTGCCCGCCCCGCGGCACATGTGTCGGCTGCTTGGCCGTCACCGTGGCGTCATTGATACATCCGGAATTACCCTGAGGACTCGTCGCAGGCTGTGGCCTCGGGACCTGTTGCTTTGCCGGCTTGGAACTCGACCCCGCAGGTGGTGGATCGGCTGAACGAATCGATGAGGTCCAAGATCATGGCGTTGGACCAGTCGCGGGCGCCGTCGAAGCGGGCGCGGATGACACCCTGCGGATCGATGAGCCAAGTCTCGGGAAAGAGCTGGGTTCCGTATTTTTCGCGGACGACCGACGATTCGGAGTCGAGCAGCACGGGGAAGGGCGGCTTGGGCTCGTGGAGCAACGTCTGCAGCGCGGAGAGCGCCACCTCTTTCGAGGTGTCGGTGGAGACCGTCAAGACGACGACATCGCTTCGCTTCTTGACGATTTTCGCCAGATCGGCCAGCGACGGCATCTCTTCGAGGCAAGGTTGGCAAGTCGTGGTCCAAAAGTTGAGGACCACCGTTTTGCCACGAAATTGCGACAGCTTGACCTTGGCGCCGTTCTCGTCGGTGAGCTCGAAGTCCGGCGCGAGTCGGTTTTGGCCGGCGTAGTTCGGGCGCATGGCGCAAACGGGTACACAGGATCGACGCGCTTCCGAGTCTTTGGCCATGGTGACGAAGGCAAAAACGGCGATGCCAGCGACGACGATGAAGGCCATTTGGATGAGCGCAGCCGGTTTCATGGCACGTCTTCTAGCACCACTTGTGGGCCGAGGACGAGCCGGCGGCGCGCTGCGCTATGCCCCTCGGCCTTCGGTGGCGAACGGCAGAGCCCGTTTGGGCCGCGGGCGGGGGGTCGCTGCGACGGCTTCGAAGGCCTTGCGGTAGGCCGCGAAGGTGCCGCCGGCGTGAACGGCGTCGAGCACGGCGCGGCCCTCGGCGGCCCCGCCCTGCGCGAGGATGTATTCGACCCAGGCCCACCGCGCGCTCGTCGAGCGGACGTCGGCTTTGCCTTTGAGACCGCGCCTAAGCCGCTCGAGGCGCGCGCGTACGACGTCGATGCCGGCGAACGGCGCGCCGTCGAGCGGAGTGTTGCGCTTGGCGCAGAACGGCGCGATGCCGAGCGAAAGCGGGATGCGGCGCGACAACGCCGTCACGAGGGTTACGCACTCGTCGATGTCTTCGTTCGTTTCGTGGGGAAGGCCGAGCATTAAGTAGAGCTTGAGGCGGTTCATGCCGTGGGCGCGAGCGAGATCAGCGGCGCGCTCGAGGTGCTTCACGCGTGCGCGGCGCTCGAGGCTCTCGCGGATGCGTTCGCTCGGCCCGTCCATGGCCGTCGTGAGCGTGCGGTAGCCCGCCAACTTGAGCGCGCCGACGAAGTCGTCGTTCAGGCGATCGGGCCGCAGGCTCGAGAGCCCCACCTCGGCGCCGCGCTCGGCGAGCGAACGGACGATTTCGACGACCTTGGGGTGATCGCTCACGGCGGCTCCGACGAGGCCGACGCGACGGGCGTCTTCGGGGATGAGCTCGAGGATCCGCTCTTTGGGAACGATCCGCATGCCGCCGTTGGTCGACCGGCGCATCACGCAATAGGTGCAGCCGCGCGAGCAGCCGCGCTCGGTCTCGATGAGGAACATGTTCGAGAGCTCGGTGTTCGGCGTGCGGATGGGGCCCCACGCCGGCAGGAGCGCGTCGTCGCATTGGGCCACGGGCGGGAGCGTCTCGCCGTGATGCGCGGGCACGAACACGTGGGGGAGCTCTGCCAAGGCCGCCAGCGCCTTGGCCTTCGAAGGAGCGCCTTCGATGACGGAGAGCACTTCGACGACGACGCCCTCGGCTTCGCCCATGATCACGGCGTCGGCGTAGGGCGCGAGCGGTACGGGGTTGCTGAAAGTGAGCGGCCCGCCGGCGAGGATGAAAGGATGGTGAAGGTCGCGTTCCTCGCGGAGCGGCGGAATGCCCGAGAGTTCGAGGAGACGAATGGTGCCGGCGATCTCCAGCTCGTAAGCGACGGAGATCGCGACGACGCGAAACTCGGTGAGCGCCGTGAGAGATTCGTAGGTGACGGGGAGCTCGTCGGTGTCGCCGTCGGTCGCGCCGTCGGGCAAGAACGCGCGCTCGCACATCATGCCGCTCGTTTCCTGAATCGAGCGGTAGATGCGCTGGTACCCAAGTGAGCTCATGCCCACGGTGTAGGGGGACGGATAAGCGAGCGCGACGCGTGCCGGGGCCTGCTTGGCAATGGCGCCCACCTCGGCGCGAAGGCGCTCGTCGATGAGGCGGGCAGGGATTCTGTTGGGCACGGGACGAGCGCCAAGGGTGGTCGACCCGAAGGTTGTTTGCAAGATAGAGTGCGCGATAGAGTGCTTCCCTCGTGGCTAGCATCGTAGAAGTCTTCGGCAATTGCCGTGTCCTTGAGCACATCGCTTCGGGTCCCCTCACCGACGTTTATCGCGCCGTGCAAGAGCCGCTCGGGCGCCACGTGGCCATCAAAGCCCTCCGTTCGACCATCACGCCGGGCTCGCCGTTCGCGTCGCACCTCGCGCGCGAGGGCGAGCTCCTCGCCAAGCTGAAGCACGAGAATATCCTCGCGCTCTACGATTTCGTGCGGACCGACTCGAGCATGTGGCTCGTCCTCGAATACGTCGACGGCGTGAGCCTTGCCGACGTCTTGGCCAAGGTCGAGCGGCTCAGTACGCAGGCAGCGCTGGCGGTGGGCCTCGAGATCGCGCGCGCCTTGGCGCACGCGCACGAGCTCGGCATCATCCACCGCGACATCAAGCCGTCCAACGTGCTCGTGTCGCGCCGCGGCGAGATCAAGCTCGTCGATTTCGGCATTGCCCACGACGACCGCGTTCCGTCTTCGCCCGAGCCGCTCGAAGGCGGGGCAACGTTCGGCACGCCCGCCTACATGTCACCCGAACAGATCTTGGGCGAGCCGCTCGACGGCCGGACCGATATTTTTTCGCTCGGCGTCGTGCTCTATCAGCTCGTGGCCGGCGTGCGGCCCTTCGACGGTCCCGACACCAAGACGACGGCGCAGCGCATCCGACACTCCGAGCCACACTCGCTCGTGGCGGACCCCGTCGACACTCCTCGCGCGATCGAACGAGTGGTCATGCGTTGCATCGAGAAGCTGCCGGGCGATCGATTTGCCAATGCGCGCGAGCTTTTGGCGTCGCTCGAAGCGCTCCTTCGCGCTGAGACGACTATCCCGACGAGCGATCTCATCTCGACCGAGCTCTTGCGAGCCAAGATCATCGACCAAGCGCCGACGTCGCGGCGCAGCGCCCAAATGAGTCTGGTCTTGGACCCCGCGCGCGCCTCGCTGTGGCCGGCGGTCCGCGGTTTCTTCGCGCTCCTCGTCTTGGCGATTGCGGGCGGCGTGTTCATCCAGCGGCAAGCGCACGACGCCGAGGCGGAAACGAGCGGCAAGCAAGGTCCGCTCGAGCTCGTGCCGTCGCGTTCCGGCTTCTTACGGGTGGTCGCACGCCCGTGGGCCGAGGTGGTGGTCGATGGCCAGCACGTCGACGTCACGCCTTTCGCACGCTCCATTCCGCTCTCGGGTGGCACGCACTACGTTACTTTCAAGCACCCGAAGGCCGCCGACGAGAGGCGCGTCATCAAGATCACGCCCGGCGAAACGGTGATGCTCGACGTGAACATGTCCGTCAAAGGCTTCACCATCGTCGACGCC
>DATEMX010000694.1:0-4673 GCA_035275365.1 Polyangiaceae bacterium
ACGACCCCGTGTCGTCCACAGGAGAGATCTATGCTCAAGCCCACACACGCTCGCTCATCCGCCGCAAAACAAGCCAAGAAAGAGAAGAAAATGCCTTCCTCCCGCTTGACCGAAGCGCCGGTACAGAGTCAAAGCGCCAAGGGGATGTTGGGGGGCTGCGGTGGATGGCTGCAACGTCGTCCGCCCTGTCGGGGCCTCGCGTTCGGCACGACTCTCCAGGCACTTTAGCTCTACGCATCAGCTCAGCCCCCAATCCCTCTTGGCGGCTTTGGCGGCTTGGCGGCGACTGCTCACGACCGGTTCGATCCGCAATGGCAAGCAATCCCCTTCCAGGCATTGGCCGTCGGTGCCGCCGGGAGGTCACCGCATGAGGCGGTCGCCCGCGTCGACGAGGTGGGCGTCGGCGAGTAGGTGCCATGAGACGGTCGCGAAGATCGCCGGCCCGATGCCCCGCGGGTGATCGCTGCCGTAGGCGAGCTCGGGACCACTCCAACGGAGCGCGCCCCGCGCGCCGAGGAAGGGACCCGCGGCGCGCCCCACGAGGGGCACCTCGACCGCGAGTGCGAGCTCGACCCCAGGTTTTTCCGTGAGGTGGCCTGTGGGATCGGAGGGCCAAAGCACGCCGAGGTCGATGGTCGTCGAGTCGATCGTCAGGTCCAAAATGGCCGGCCCGCGTTGCAGATCGAGGCCCCACCGCGGCAGAAAGAAGGGACGAACCGAGACACCTAAGCCAAAGGATCGCCGGGGCACGGCGCTGTCGCTGCCGAGCGAGTCGGTGAAAGCGACGTAGGCGCCTGCGGTTTGCAGGTACGAGAAACGACCGAAGAGCGCGCCGCTCGCGCCGCCTTGCGACCACGCGGGACCCGCTGCGAGCGCAATGTCGACGTCGCCGTCGAGTCGGCCATAGACGCCGTCGGCGCCTTTCTCGGTTTCGGCGGCGGCCATGCTTGGTGCAAGCAGGGCGGCGAAGGCCGCGAAGGTGGCCGCGGCGCGCCGCGACGGAGCGAGGGCCGATGCGCGAGGCGGCGTCATGGCGCGACGGTGGCTTCGATGGTTTCCCGCAGCTCGGGCGCGAAGATCAGGCGCGCGCGGGTAACGTCTTCGCCACAAAGGCGTCGCAGCAAGAAGGAGACCTCGACGGGTTTGCGCGTGACTCCCTTGGGAAAGACGACGGTCAGCGGGTCCTCTTCGTCGGTAAACGGGACGTCGGTGGCGATGTCGAGCCCCACATAGCTCTCCTTGTCGAACCCGGCTCGATGGGCGATGTCGCGCGCCGTTGCGAGTGCTTGCTCGCGGGCGGGGGCGTCCATGCCGTAGAGCTCGAGGGTCTTGAACAGCGAGCGACCACGAATCCGCCGGGTGAGATCCGACAAGATGCGGTCGTGCGAACCCTCCCACGCGTGCAGCGTGTTGAAGATAACGGCGTCGTCGAGCTCGAGATACTCGCCGAGCGTCGCCGACTGGCGCCGCACGATCGACGCGATGGCGGGGGGGACCGCGGGCAGCGCCACCCCCTGGCGCAAGATCTCGGCGGCGCGCGTCAAGATGGCGCGGATCATCCATTCGGCGGCGCGCGCGGCCTTGTGAAAATAGACCTGTTGGAACATGAAGAGGCGAGCCAAAATGAACGACTCGAGCGAGACGATGCCCTTGGCGCCGTCGATGGCGAGAGGCGGCGCTTCGCGCCCGCCGCTCGAGGGAGCGAACGTGAGGGCGCGCAAGAGCCAGTCGAGATCGTAGCGACCGTACGGGACCCCGGTGGCGTGTGCATCGCGCAGGAGGTAGTCGCAGCGATCGACGTCGAGCGTGCCGCTCACGGCGCGCGCTAGGTACGTGAGCTCGTGGCGGCCGAGGACCAACTCGGCGACGCGCGCGGGGAGCCGCGGATCGAACTCCGCCAAAATCTTGCTGACCTCGGAGTCGCCGTCGAGGATGATCCGGGTGCTCCACTCTTCGTGGGGCGGGGCGCCAGAGAGTGCGTCTTCGAACAGATGCGAGAGGGGGCCGTGCCCGACGTCGTGCAAGAACGCGGCGGCCAGAGCCTCGCGCGCGCTCTCCTTGCCGAGCCTGTGGTGGGCCGCAAGATCGCCCTCCACGTCGCGCAGGCGCGCGATCAAGCGATTCATGACGTGGGCGGCGCCGATGGCGTGGGAAAACCGCGTGTGCTCCGCCCCCGGAAAGGCAACGGAGGTCACGCCGAGCTGCCGAACGCGCCGCAGCCTTTGAACCTCGGGCGTGGCCATCAGGCGTACGACGATCTCGCTCTCGGCGTTGTCGAAGGGGATGAGCCCGTGAACTGGATCGCGAAGGATCAAGAGGATGCCTCGATGAGACCTGTCGGCCGCGAGTGCGCGAGAGGTTCGAGCGAAGCGAGCACCGTAGCGACTTTTCCGTCGACGAAGTAGACCTTGCAGCGGATGCGTGGCGCGAAGTGCACGACGGCCTTCGCGGCGAGCGCGGGCGAATGGCGACCCGTGGCTCTTTCGGCGTGCCAGTCGGCGCGAAAGGGGGCCCGTTCCCATGCCGGATCGCCGGCGCGATCGAGCGCCACGGCCCAAGCGATCGGCTCGGCATCGGATGGGTAGCGCAGGTTGCGGATCATTTGCTCGCCCGAAGGCTCGATGAGCGAATTGCCAGGGCCTCGACCTTGTCTTCCCAGTTGAGGACGACCCTCCGCTTGCCCATTCGGCCCCGAGCTTACTCGAAAGGCCCGCGCCAGCGTGCGCCGCGGGCAAATTCGACCGCGCCGCCCCGTTTTCTGAGTTCGAAAGCGAAAAAATAGTGCTCCGATAAGGACGGCGGGCGTTCTGGGGCTGGACACCGGGCAAAGAACGAGGCTAACTGGTGGACTCCCTATGTGTTCCTCCGGGATTTTCCGGCTTGATGCTTGTTTTCTCACCCTTAACTTTCCGGCCCGCCGTCCGTGAAATGTTGGTTCCTGCGGGGTACACCCGGATAACCGTGAAATGCGGGGGGATTAGAGAGAAGTAAATGCCTCAAGGTGATGCCCGGTCGCCCCGCAAGCTCGTTGAGATCCTGAGGGCCCTCCCCAGTGGAGAGCTCGACGCGCTCATTTCGCGCCTGGGAGTGTCGATCGTCGCCGCCAAGCGAATCGATACGCCGTCGCAGGTGGCGCGTGCGCTCGCGTCGCTTCCCGAAGTGCGCGATCCTTCGAGGCTTCCCAACGCGAGCGCGGAGCTCCTTCACCGCATCGCCGAGGCCAAGGGATCGCTCCTCGTGCAGTCGATTCCGTTGGGCCTCGAGCCGCTCGCCGCGCGCGGGATCGTGTTCGCCCGTGTGCGCAGCGACAATCCTCCGCCATCGCAGTCGGGCCGAGCGAGCTCCGCCGCGGCGGCTCCAACGGCCATCGAGCTCGTGCTCCCCTACGCCTATCTCGTCCAGCTCCGAAGCTGGGAAGCCGAGGACCCGCGCGGCGTGCGGGCGCTGCTCGCGCAGGCGCCATTCGAGACGGTGAGCGCGATCGCTACGCACTATCTCGGACGACCGGCGACGCCCCCCATCGCTCTGTCGCTCGAAAACGCGTGGGAGGTGCTCTCCGACAGCGCGAAACTCGCCGAGGAAATCGAGAAGCTGGCGCCCGTCGAGCGACGCCTGCTCGAGGCGCTCGAACGTGAGGGCGGCGAGGTCGATACCGAGGAATTGCTCGATCTCGAACGCGAGCCGATGCGGCTTCGCGGCGCAACGGGGGCTACGCCGTCGCGCAGGGGCGTCGGCTTCGCGCTCGAACGGCGCGGACTGCTCGTGCCGGTGCATCCCAATCGCCACGTCGTGCCGACCGAGGTCGCGCTCGTCGTCGGCGCCGCGCGACAGGCCGCGCGCGAAGATCGCCGCGCGCAAATCCGCTCGTTCGTGCTCGACACCGATCACGCTCCGCGACGAGCCCGCTTCGCCGATGATCCGGTGCCTATCACGATGGCGCTCGCCCTTGCGGTACGCGAACCCGGGGTCGAGGTCCGCGAAGGAGTGGGGACGCCGCGTTCGCTGATTACGCGCCTGGCCCAACGCTTCGGCCGCGACCCGGAGATGGTCGCCATGATCGCTGCTTTGTCACGGGCGGTTGGTCTTTGGGATTCATCCGCAATTTCACCGGCGTCTCCGCCAGGATCTTCAGCACTTCACGAGCTTCCGAGGGCGCTCTACATGGCTTGGTGGCGAGGCGGTGCTTGGGACGAGGCGAGGCCCGATCCCGAAGTGCTTCGCGTCGCGCCCGAAGCGCGCGACTCGAGCGCTGTCGGCGTCATTCGCGAGATGGTGCTCGACGCGTTGCGCGAGCTCGGCGAGGGTCGATGGGTGCCGTGGGAAGCGGTCGCCGGCTACGTTCGCGACGACACGCGAACGCCCGGCGTCGCGAGGCTCTTGCGTCGCTGGGCCGAACGAGGCGGCGTCGAAGCCCCGGCTCCCGTCGATGTGGCGCGGCGGATCGCGCTGGAGAGCCTCCCGGCGCTCGGTGCCATCGATCTCGGCATCATCGATATCAGCAACTCCAACCCCGAAGACGAAGAGATCGCAGGCGAGCTCGGGCCGACGTTGCGCCTGACGCCGCGCGGGCGAGCGCTGCTCAGTGGCAAGCACCCCACGGCCGATCCCATCGGGAGCCGCTTCATCGACAGCCAGGTGTTGCGTCTCGGTCCCCAAGCGCGGGTTGCCCCGGT
>DATEMX010000695.1:0-8031 GCA_035275365.1 Polyangiaceae bacterium
ACGACCCCGTGTCGTCCACAGGAGAGATCTATGCTCAAGCCCACACACGCTCGCTCATCCGCCGCAAAACAAGCCAAGAAAGAGAAGAAAATGCCTTCCTCCCGCTTGACCGAAGCGCCGGTACAGAGTCAAAGCGCCAAGCAGAGGGGTGGTTGGGTCCTCGTCGATGCTGGCTGAGGCCTTGGGAGCTGAAGGTAAAGTGGGAGCTAGTGGCTGGAAAAACCGCACCCAAACCAAATCCATTGGCGGCGGATTGGCGGCGACCGGATCCGCAACGCGAACGGCATTGTCGGCATGCAGCTTCGTTGCAAACAACAAGCGCTCCCGCGACGAAGGCTCGCATTGGCATTTCACTTGCTCAATGTCGGAGCTCGTCGAAGCAGTCGACGTGAACTCCGCCGGGAGGATGGGCTTCTGGATCTCGGCCCAAGACCTCGTTCGCACGCTGAGCTGCGTCCAAACAGGCTTGCTTGGTCGTGAACCAATGCTCTTCGTCGTCGGGGTGCCATGCCACGAGGCGCGCATCGGGCGCGCTCCCTGGCAGCATCCTCAGTGCGTTCGACGTCGCACCCACGAATGCGTAGCCGATCATGCAACTGTATCCGCCGCGTAGCTCTTTGCCGTCTCGCGAAAACCAATGCGGCCCGGCCAGCGTGGTCTCGCTCGAGCCGGATTCGCGCGGGGTGTAGCCAACGGAGAAGGAAGCTCGCACCTTGTCGCCATCGACGACGAGCGGCTCCACCCGGTTCAAGAGCCCCTCGAAGACGACGCCGTTGGATCTCTTCGCGACCTGCTGCATCCGCTCGAATCGCCACTCGCGGCACTGCGCTGGCCCCGCCACTTGCGTCAACCAATGGACCGATCCACCGAGCTTCATGCGATTCGACAATTCCTCCTTCGCGTGAAGATCGGAGGTAACGAACTCTGCGGGAACGGAAGCCAGGTCGATCCGATCGGCGGCCGTGGGACCGGGTCGCAGAACGAGCCTTCCATCTTCACGCGACACCGTCCGCACCGAACAGCGAAACGGACCGCGCTTGAAGTCGAGCGCACCCACCGCCCAACCCAAAAGCTCGACGCCGCCGAAGTATTGCGAGACCCGCGACATGTCGTCGCCCTGGACGACGACGCGAGCGTCGCCGCAGAGAGGGTTGGCGAACACCGCGCTCGCCGCGTCGCGCGTGGGGTACAGATCGAGGCCAGGAGACACATCCCGGAGGAGGCGTCCTTCGATGGGGGGCTTGCCCGCCGCGACCCGTTCAGGTCCCAGCGTACCCCTGTCGACGAACGCCACGATGCTCGTCGGGCCAGTCGAAGATTCCCGACGAAAGCCCGGCAACGTGACCGCGTACGCACGCTCGTTTACCGGCGCAACGCTGACGAAAGCCCCGGCATGAATGCGGCCGACGACAGGCCCGGCGAGGGAGTCGAGGTGGAGATCGCCGTCCCGCTGGGCGTAAAGCGATAGTTCGTTGTCCAGCTGCGTCTTCAAAATGGGCGCCGCCGTGTCACTCACGACCGGTCGTGCATCGGCTTCCGCTACCAAGCGCCGACTTTGGCAATGGGTGCACCCGACGACGACGCCGATCGCTGCTACTCCAGCTCCCAAAAGCGTCGGCTTAGACACGTATTCCCAGCTGCTTCATGGCGAGAAAATCGGGGTAGGCGATCAACGTGCCGTTGGGAGCGAACACCTTCGGCTGGAACCGTGTGAACATGTCGACCGCGTGTAGCGGACAGACATTGGCCTTTCCCGGTCGGGGCGACATGTACATGTAGGGTGCCACGATGTAGCAGCCGCTGGCACGGGCCCGGGCGTGGTTGGCGACGTTGTCGCTCCCAATGGCACACGAACCGAACCAGATCACGCCGCCACCCAAAGTCGGTCTCAGCTGTTCGAAGAGCGGGATATTCGACCGATCGAATCCGCGATAGTTCTGCCCGGCAACGTGAATGACGCTGTCCGTAATGACACCCGTCGATCGGTCGAAGAGTATCTCCCCGTGGCAGCTCACCACCAGGTGCTTCAAGCGACCGACAGCGATGATCTTGCTGATGACGGTCGGCAGGGGTGTCCCAGGAGCAATCGTCCGCGTGTATTTCATCCGATAGGGTGTCGGTGTGTCGAAAGCGTTGATCGCCATATGCGGTCCGGTAAGAACGATGAACGGATCGCCAACGGGGCCGACATTGAGCGTCGCCTTCACCTGAACCTGCAAGCTCACCCAGGGCGAACCTGGTGCCCAGGTCCCTTCCTTCGACCCAGCAATACCGGCTTCGAGCATCGTGACACCCAGCGCTTTGCCCTTCAGGCGGATGACGCGCAAATCGCCGTCGGTGCGCTCGGGAGGGAGCGGGTTTGCAACGACCGCGGGGTTGTTCGAGCGGACGGTGAGTCCCCGCCCACCATGGAGGGCGATTTCCGCGCCATCTCCGCTGAGACCTACCGCCATCCGCCACACCGACCCGGGGGCGAGCTTGCTGTCGATGTCGTATTGCCCTAGGAGTCCGTCACTTGGTGGTTGAAAGTGGGCCATGCTTATCCTCGAACAGGCGTAGGTACTCGACGACACGCGTCGCCAAGAATTATATAGCCCTTGGCCCGAGCGCCGACTACCGCTACCGAAGCCAGCCGTGTGACGGCCAGGATCGAGCCCGGCCGGCGCGTTTTCGCTGAACGAGGTGCGCGCTCGCGACGCGACTGTGGCAAAGTCTTCGGTGCCGTGAGCTCCATCCTCGCAGTCAAGCCCGTAGAGCGCGTCCGAGACCTCGATCTCGCCGATTTTTCGGCGCGGTTCGAGCTTGCCGATCGCCCGTGCGTCATGGTGGGCGGGGCCAGCAGCTGGCGCGCGACGCAAACGTGGAACGCCGCCTACTTGAAGCAAAAGCTCGGCCCCGTCGAAGTGCGCTTCAAGCTGTCGACGACCCACATGCACCCCAACTTTCACCAGCCCACGCAGGGCGAGATGTTCTCGCGGGGCGCAGGCCGGTTCGGCGAGTTCTTGGACGAAGTCACGAGCGGGCCACGCGCCGAACGCGCCAAGCGGCTCTTCACCGGCGATGAGCAGTTTCTCCTCCAGCACCGCGACGGGCAGACCACCATCAACGAGGCGCTACGCCCGCTCCTCGACGACGTCGAGGTCCCGCCGCTCGTGCCCCAAGGCCAGCTCTACACCGTGTGGGGATGGTTCAGCGGAAGCGGCGTTCGGACCTGGCTGCACTACGACAACAACGGCTGCCACAACCTGAACGCGCAGATCACAGGGCAAAAGCGCTGCCTCTTGTTTGCGCCGAGCGAGCTCTCGCGGATGGCTCCCTTTCCGCTCGGGGGGCCCAACCCGGCGCACAACTGCAGCCAGATCGACGTGGAGGCGCCCGACCTCGAGAGATTCCCCGCGTTTCGGGGCGCGAATTGCTTCGAGGCAGACCTCGAACCGGGCGATCTTTTGTTCATTCCCGCCTGGTGGTTTCACACTTTTTCCCATACGGGCGAGCTCAACAGCAACGTCAACTTCTGGTGGAAGCCGAAACAGCCAGTCATGAACGAGGTCGCCGCTCGACAGATGCTCATCGACATCGCTGCGGCCGCCAAGGCCAAGCTCGCCGGGGCCGCTACGCCGAGCGCACTACTCGAAATCCTCGACCGCGCCGCTATCGACAAGCCGTTTCGCTGACCGATTCCTCGACCTACGGGAGCGTCGGCTGCGTGTTCCATGACTCGATCGTCGGAAACTCGTGCTCGTGACCGAGGATCGAGATCGTCGCTGGTCCGAGCACCAGTTGGCGCCCGAACGTGGCGCGGGCGTCGAGGTAGGCGGTGGTCAAAAGCCGGAGCAGGTGACCATGTGAGAAGAGAAGGACGTTGCCGGCAACGTCGTCCAGCGACGCGAGCATCTCCTTCGCGCGCGCCGTTGCGGCTTCGATCGATTCGCCACCCAACCCGCCATGCGCAAAGAAGTCCCAGCCAGGTCTGTCGGCGCGGATCTCGTCACGCGTTCGTCCCTCATCGCTGCCATAGTCCACCTCGAGCAAGAGAGGCGACGTCTCGACATCGGGGAAACCCGCGAGCTCCGCCGTGCAGCGGGCACGGATCAGCGGGCTCGAGACAACCTTGGTGAAAGCAATGCCGGCGAGCGCGTTCTTCAGGCCGATTGCCTGCTTTTCGCCATGCTCGTCGAGCGGCAAATCGGTACGCCCCGTATGCCGACCGGAGCGGCTCCATTCCGTTTGACCGTGACGAACGAGGTAGAGTCGGGTAGCCATCGCACGATCTCCTACGCGAGGAAGGGCGCGGAGGCAAAGTGCGCGAGATCTCTTCGGGGCGGCACGCGGCTCGCTTCGCCCGAGGCGGAGAGTGTTCGCAAATCGCGAGCACTGAACGAAGGGTCGCGATCGACGGCGGGACGTGCCACGTACTGCGACAGCCGCCTGACGCGACCCCCGCGCTGCCGTCCCTCAAATAGCTGCTCTTGCGCCAGCCAATAGCCGAGCGATGATTTCGCTAGCCAGCGCAAGGCGAAGGCGTAGTCTCGACCGACACCATGGTGGAGCTCGAACAGTTCTTCGCCGATTTGGCACGGGCGGTTCCCGACGGACCTGCGGACGAGGTCGAGTTTTTGTTCGAGCGCGGAAATTTGCCGGTGTTGCCGCTCGAATTCAGCAGCCAGCGCGTGCATTTTCGAAAAATTGGTCGCGACTACAACGGTTGGTATCGGGTGGACCACCTGGCGCTATTTGTCGACGAGCGCAGCTGTCGCGCGCTCGGTCTGTTCCTGCTCGCTTGCGCCTTCCACGACCCCGAGCAGTGCGAGATCCACGTCGGCAGTGACTGGAGTGAAATCCGCAAGATCGTGTATCGAGCCCGCTGGCCCGTGGACGACCCGCCCGTGGGGCTCGTACAACGGCCGGCGACGTTTCGCTATTTTCCGGCCGTGACCGAGAAACACCCGTGGCTCCACGAGAGTGACGTCTCGAATCTGCCCTTGCTCGCGTTGTCCAACGAATCCGAGACCGTGCTCACCGACGAGGAGTGGCGTCAACGCGATACGGTGTTCATCGAGTCGACGACGGTGGGCACCGTGCGGCTGGCGGAGCTCCTGCTCAATGCGAGCTGCTCTTGGAACAAAGTGCGAGAATACGAACTCGAAGGGGACGCCGGTTTCCGAGGCGTCGCACCGATGAGCGCCGAGCTCCGCCTGCTGCTCCCGGGTAGCGACCATTGGGCCGCGCACCCCGAGCTCTTGCGCTCGGAACGACCGAAAGCGTAGCGAAAAACGAACGTCCTCCCCCGCCAACCCTCGCAGGCCTGGGGTGTTTCCCTCACGTTAGCGTGGCTTACGCGGCGCCCTCTTTGCGCTCTTCGGCCCGTGGGCCCCCTTCGGTTCGCGCGCGCCGTAGCGCAGGCCGTCGATGAGGATGGTTGCAAGTCGTCGTGCCCTGTCGGGACGCGCGGTAGCGACAGCACCCTTGATGGCGATGAAGTCGTCGACGCTGACATCTCTATCGCAGTGACGACGGCAAGGTCCGAGCCAACACGCTGATTCGCGAGGCTCTCCATCCGTACCCGCGCGGGCTGCTCATCGCCACCAAGGTTGGCCCGATCTTCGGTCCCAAGGGCCCTGTTCCGGCCGGTCCCGCTCAACTGCGTGAGCTGGTCGAGGAGAACCTCAAGACGCTCAACGTGGACCGCCTTGACCTTGTTTACTTGCGCATCGGCAAGATGGAGGTTCCGCACGGCGAGTCTCTGGCCGAACGCTTCGAGGCGCTCGCCGCGCTGCGCGAGGAGGGACTGATCGGCCATCTCGGTCTCAGCAATATCGATCTCGCCCACCTCGGCGAGGCACGCGCAATCGCGCCCGTTGCGGCCGTACAGAACAATTTCCATATCGCCAAGCGTGACGAGATGGCCGTGCTGACCGCGTGCGAAGCAGACGGCATCGCCTTTGCGCCCTTCTTTCCTCTGGGCGGCGGCATGACCAACATCGGCGATGAGCGCCTGGTGAGGGTCGCCGACCGGCATGGCGCTACGGTTTCGCAGATCGCGTTGGCTTAGCTCATGGCCCTCTCGCCGGTCACCCTGGCTATCCCGGGCACCGGCTCCCTTGCTCATCTCGAGGAGAACATCGCAGCCCGCTCGATCACCCTCAGCACGGAAGATGTCGCCGACCTCGCGCCCGCGGGACACAGGTCGCGGACCTAAATTCTAGGTCTTGAGACGGTACCCCGTGATGAGCATCCACCGCGCCGTCACCAAACAGAGCAGCAAAAAGGCCAGCGTCATTCCTAGGCTCACGTCGACGCTCACGTCCGACGTCCCGAAAAAGCTCCACCGAAACCCGCTCACCAAATAGACGACGGGGTTGGCCATGGTGATCTTCTGCCAAATCGGCGGCAGCATCTTGATCGAATAGAAGCTCCCACCGAGGAACGTGAGCGGCGTGACGATCAACATCGGCACGAGCTGCAGCTTTTCGAAGCCGTCGGCCCAGAGGCCCACGATGAAGCCGAACATGCTGAACGTCACGGAGGTGAGCACCAAGAAGGCCGCCATCCAGAGCGGATGCGCAATCTCGTAGGCGACGAAGATCCGCGCCGTGAAGAGGATGATGGTCCCGAGGAGGATCGACTTGCTCGCCGCCGCCCCGACGTAGCCGAGGAGCATCTCGAACCATGAGATGGGCGCCGACAGGATCTCGTAAATCGTCCCCGCGAACCTGGGCATGTAGATGCCGAACGACGCGTTCGAAATGCTCTCGCTGAGGAGCGACAGCATGGTGAGCCCGGGGATGATGAACGCGCCGTAGCTGACACCGTCGATCTCGGCCATGCGCGAGCCTATCGCCGAACCGAACACGACGAAGTAGAGCGACGTCGAAATGACGGGCGAGGCGATGCTCTGCAAGAGCGTGCGAAACGTGCGGGCCATCTCGAACATGTAAATGGCGCGGACGGCGTGGCGGTTCACGATGCACCTACCAGGTTCACGAAGATCTCTTCAAGTGAGCTTTCGCGGGATTGAAGGTCTTTGAACTCGATGCCGAGCTCGGCGATCTCGCGCAGGAGCGTCGCGATCTTCGATCGGTCGCGCTCGGCGTGGAACGTGTAGACGAGCTCCGCCCCGCCGCTCGCCAGCTCGAGACCGTAAGTCGAGAGCGAGGCGGGCACGCTGGCAAGGGGCGCTTGCAAGAAGAGGATGAGCTGCTTTTTGCCGAGCTTTTCCATGAGCGCCGCCTTCTCTTCGACGACGACGAGCTCGCCCTTGTTGATGACACCGATGCGATCGGCCATCTGCTCGGCCTCTTCGATGTAGTGGGTCGTCAAAATGATGGTGACCCCGGTGGCGCGCAGATCTCGGACCATTCGCCACATGTCACGGCGGAGCTCGACGTCGACCCCCGCCGTGGGCTCGTCGAGAAAGAGGATGCGAGGCTCGTGCGCGAGCGCCTTGGCGATGAGCACGCGACGCTTCATGCCGCCGGAGAGCGCCATGATCTTGGTGTCGCGTTTCTCCCAGAGCGAAAGACCGCGGAGCACCTTCTCGACGTGCCCCGAATCTTTGCCCTTGCCGAACAAGCCGCGGCTGAAACTGACGGTCGCCGAGACGGTCTCGAACATGTCCGTCGACAACTCTTGCGGCACGAGGCCAATCGCCGAACGCGCGGCTCGCGCGTCTTTGACGATGTCATGGCCATCGGCGACGACTCTGCCCGCCGTGGCGTTGACGATGCCGCAGATGACGCCGATGAGGGTCGTCTTGCCGGCGCCGTTCGGCCCGAGCAGGGCGAAAATCTCGCCGCGGCGAATGGTGAGGTTGACGTCCTTCAGCGCGACGAGGCCCGAAGCGTACGTCTTCGAGAGGTTCTCGATGGTGATGATCGGTGATTCCAGGGCCACTCGGGTGCACGCTCCTTCGCTGCGACGCGGGACAATAGTGCACCCCGGCGAGCAGCGGTAGCTTGACGAACACAGACGAGCCTCTAAATCACCATCACGTGACGGCGCTTTCGCAGCTCCCGGTCCTCATCGTCGACT
>DATEMX010000696.1:0-9258 GCA_035275365.1 Polyangiaceae bacterium
CTCGTTCAGCGCGTCGACGATCTCCGCCACGTCGGAGAGCGGCTGCCAGTCGCCCATGCCGTCTCTCCAGAGGTACGTGTCGCCTGTGATGACACCGGAGTTGTAGGCGTCGATCACGTCTTGCAGCGACATCGTTCGCTGGTCGCCCTCGGCAACGCTGACCATCCAGCCACCTTCGTTCGCACCTGCCGCCCCGCCTCCTGCCGCCCCTCCCCCGACGCTCGCGTCGACGAGCACCGTGGCGCCGCACTTGCGGCAACGAATCTTGGCGACCTTTCCTTGAATCTTGTCGTCTGCAATCGTGTACTTCGATTGGCAGGCCTGGCAGGTAATCTTCATGTGGTCCTTGCCCTGCGGGGCGTCATGAGGCGAGTCCACTTGGACGTCGGCCGTCGTTAGGGTCGCTAGAATGGACTCGTTGGGCCTGATTTCGCAAGCATTTGGGGCCCGCCAACGACGTAAAACTCACCTTGCCAAGCCCGCGGCGCTTGGTCAAATTCGGGAAACGCTTCTGTTCGGCCACGCGCCGAGCAGGCACCGTCGCGCTGCAGCGATGGATGCGCTAATGGGGACGCCCGAGCGCCCCAGAAGTTCTGCTAGAGGGCTAGTCGCTCGCGGCTGCTTCGCCCGCTTCCCGTGGGCCGCTGTCGTCGCCGCCATCGCCACACGCCTCGGGCGACGAGGGCGCTGGCGCGTTCCGTGGAACCGTAACTACAATCTCCTCGGATTCGGGAACTCCAGGGCCGACGCCGCGCCGTTGCCAAAGCAAGACGTGATTGGTCGGGCGCTCGCAGGTGAGGGCCACCGGTACCACGCCCTCGTAGTGGCCGAAGGCGTCGGGCTGAACGACCTGCTCGACATGGCCGACTTCCACATTGAGCATGAGCACGAACACACCGGAGTTCCCCGCGTCTTGCCATCGGACCGCGCCATCGCCCGCGATGCGCACGCTCTTTCGGTCGGCGAGCAGCTCGACTTCACTCGGAAACTGGAGCTTCGACTCCTCGGGCGGCGGAAGGGGTAGGGTGGGACTATTGCAGCCGCAGAGGAGCCACGACAGCCCGAAGGCGCCTGCCAACATCACGACCGCGCGCACGCGCCGCCACATCATCGCCGGTACGCTAGCACACCCCGTGCCTGAGAAATGACTGGGTAACCATTCGAATTGAGTCTATTTCGCTGCGTCGCCGTTGGCGCTTCGCCAACCGAGTTGGCCGGCCGGAGCCGGCGCCACCAGAGATCGCCCGGGTTTCTGGAAAGTAGGTCGCGAAGGTGATAGCTCGGACCGTCGGTGCCCGAGCCGTCTCGATCCGTGTCAGCGATGTTCGCTTTCTGGGCCGCGCGCGCTCGGTCGCTACCCTGGCGACCGGTCCCCTTCGTTCTCGCAGCGGCGGCGCTCGTCTCGTCGCTGGCCCGCGGAGGTGGCGGTGTACCCGACCGAACCGCGAGTCTGCTCCGGGCCCTTTCGCAAGACGGCCTCGAAGCAAGCGAGGTGGCCTGGATCGACGGCCCGCCCTCCGGTGTTTGGGCAGGCATGGCTCGGCCTTCGCGGGCGCTCGTGCGGGCACGGGTTCGCAAGGAGCTTGGGGACATCTACCTGATTCACACCAGGCTCTCGCCAGAAGGCGCGCTCGTCGGCATCAACGGAATCTCGAACCTCACCAGGACCGACAGCGCCGACGAAAGCGCGCCCGTCGTCGATGGGCAACTCGCCGTCTACACAGCAGCGATCGAAGGCGTCACGACGAGTATCTTCGCCCTGGACCTTTCGCATGAACAGGTCGTGACCAACGACGACATCACGCGCATCGGCCGCGCTCAGATCGCGCTCACGAACTACCAGGAGACGGGCCAGCTCACCGGCGTCACCCGGCGCGGATGGACGTTCGACCCTTCGCCCTCGAAAATAGCCTTGACGCTGGGAACGACATCCATCGACGTCATCGCAGACGGCCACGAAATTCAGCTCCCGCGCGAAGGCCAAGATCCCGTCGCGGGCGGCGAGTTCGTGAGGCCGCATCGAACGGCGCGCGCCAGGCCGGGAAACCTCGTCACGTGGGCGGTCGATCGCGCGCGGAGCGCGTCATGGTTCGGCGACGACCGCATGCAGAGCCTCAAAGCCGCCGCTTTTGCCGTGGCCGACGTCGTCTCGCGCGTCGAAAAATCAGTCGTCGGCGACACCAGCGCCAAAGACATCGCCATCGATCTCGGCGAGATGGCAAACGTCAAGCCCGTCACCTACACCGATCCTGAAACGGGGTGGCCACCCGCTCCGATGAAGCCCTATATTTCGCCGCCCCTCGCAGGCGAGGGCGAGTGGGTTCCGCTCGACGGCGATCCGTTCATCCTGACGAATGCCGGCGCGCCGCCCGCGTTCGTGACGTCGTTCATTCGCACCGATCGAGAACGCCAATACACGCGCATCTACGTGACCATCTGGGACCCGCGCCAAGTCGAGATGCACATGATGGCCGGAACGGTCGAACCGATCGGCGCTTCCGGCGAGGCGGGGCCCGGTTTGATTCCACGAACGCCCGAAGTGATCAGTCGTCTCGTCGCCGGGATGAACGGGGGGTTTCAGGCCCTCCACGGTGAATTCGGCATGATGGGCGACGGCATCGTCTATCTCCCGCCCAAGCCCTACGCAGCGACGGTCGCTGCGCTGCGCGACGGCTCGACGGGGTTCGGTGAATGGCCCGCCGACGAGGGCGTCCCCGACGACATCCTCTCGTATCGTCAAAACCTCACCGTGCTCGTGAAGGACGAGAAATTCAATCCATACGGGCGCACGTGGTGGGGAGGCACACCGCCCGGCCAAACCGACAAGGTCCATACCGTACGCACGGGAATCTGCCTCACGCGCGAAGACTTCGTCGCGTATTTCTACGGCACCGAGATCGCCGCCGAGGTGCTCGCGCAAGCGATGATCCGCGCGCGTTGCAAGTTCGGCATTCACCTCGACATGAACGTGGGCCACACCGGACTCGAGTTTTATCGCGTGGCGCCCTCTCCCACACTCGGCCCGGTCGGCCGACCGCTGCAGAGCGATTGGGAAGCAGAAGGGCCGGTTCCCGGGCTTGCGGGATGGAATTTTCGCGGCCGGCGCATGATCCGGGGCATGCCGCTCATGAACTTTCCTCGCTACATTCATCGCGAAGCGCGCGACTTCTTCTACCTCACGCTGCGGCATGTCTTGCCGGGCGCCGACGTCGCGGCAAGCCGCCCGGAAGATGGTCACTGGCAAACGCGCGCGCTACCGCAGCACGGCTTTCCGTTCGCCCTCGCCACCACGTCGCTCGCCCCCAATCCCTCCCACCCCGACGCACGGGCCATGCTCGTCAAGGTCGACCCGCGCGTCGTCGGCGTGCAGGGAGCGGCGGGCGTCGACGAAAAGGCCCCCGCCGTCATCGTCTTTTCCAACATCGCGCGAGCCAGGGCCCAGCAGCCCGCGCTCTGGCTCGCGAAGGGTGCGTTCTCCATCGGGTCCGATCCACCCGAGGGCGCTATCGAGCTCTTCGCCGGCCTCGCTCCCGGCTCTGGGGCTGCCCCCAATGCCGGCGCGGCCGTCGGAATCGCCGACGAAGACGGCATGATGATCTACGCCGAGATGCCGCCTTCCCCCGACTCCACGGCGACGCTCGACGGGCTGCTAGCGCGTCTCGGCTGCTCGAGTCGTATGCTCCTCGCCCATTCCCTCGCGCCGATGCTGGGCGGCACGACCAATCTCGCCGGCGAGCCCGTCGCACCTGCCGACGTCGCCACGGTACGGCTTGTGCGGCGGCAAGCGCCGGGCGCGCACAGCATCTTCGAAGATACGCCGATCGTCAGGCCCGAAGTGTGGCAACCGCTTCAAATGCGCCGCGTTCGGTACTTCAAGAAGCCGGCCCCCGCCGAAGCCGCAAGCGCGCCCGCGAGCTCGGAAAAGCCCGAGGGAAACTGACCGGCACAACTCGAGCCGGCGCTTTTCTTGCCGCGGCGCGGGGCGATGAAAAAAACACTCAAGCGAACCGCGAGTTACGCTCACTCCCATAGTTGACGCTCTCTCCCGCTCCGCGCTAAAGCTTACCCCCACGTTGAACCCTTCGGGCATTGCCCGGCGTGCGTAATCGGAGTGTCCGGCACGTGTTCTCAGTTTCTTTCGTTCGGAGAGTCGTTGAATAGCCCTCAAGCGTTTGGTCCCTACGAGCTTTTGGAGCGAATCAACATCGGCGGCATGGCCGAGGTGTTTCGCGCCTTCGATCGCGCGCACAAGAGGCTCGTCGCCGTCAAACGCATCCTGCCGTCCATCGCCGAAGACGACGAATTCATCCAAATGTTCCGCGACGAGGCGGCCATCGCAAGCCAGCTCGACCACCCGAACATCGCGACCATCTACGACGTCGGCAAGGTCGACCTCAGCTACTATCTCGCGCTCGAATTCGTGAGCGGCAAAGATCTCAGCGTGCTGTACGAGCGCGCCGGGAAGAGCAAAGAACGCCTGCCGCTCGACGTCGTTCTCTACGTCATCATGCAAGCGTGCCTGGGCCTCGACTACGCGCACCGTCGCAAAGACGCGCGCGACAAACCGCTCGGCCTGGTCCACCGCGACGTCTCGCCCCAAAACGTGCTGGTGTCGTTCGATGGCGACGTGAAGATCATCGACTTCGGGATCGCCAAGGCCGCCGGCAAGCTCACGCGCACGCAAGTCGGCACGATCAAGGGCAAGTTCGGTTACATGTCGCCCGAACAAGTGCGCGGCTTGCCCATCGATCGACGCTTCGACGTCTTCTCGCTCGGGATCTGCCTCTGGGAGCTCCTCACCCTCGAGCGGCTGTTCTCGGGCGACAACGAGATCATCGTCATGGAGAAGATCCGCGCGTGCGAGATACCCAGGCTCGCCGACAAAGCGCCGAATGTACCGGCAAAGCTGCAGGCGATCGTCGCGAAGGCTCTCGCCAAAGATGCCGACGAGCGCTACTCTACGGCCCAAGAACTCCATGCCGATCTCAACGCGTTTGCGGACGCAGAGGGGCTGAAACCCAGCCGGTCTAGCACAGGCGAATTCATGCGGCGCATGTTCGCGGGCGACCCGGCCATCGACGCGTCGCTCCAGGAGAAGTCATTCATGGCGGAGCAGAAGAGTGGTTCGGACCTCGACGTCTTCGAAGGCCTGTCCAAGAAGCCCGCGCCAGCGCAAGCGCCTCCCGCCGACGAAACACCGACCCCGTTCCTCCCCCCCGTCGTCAGCAGCAGCAAAGCTGTCCCGCCGCCGATGCCACGCCACAAGACGCTCTTGGGGATGCCGGGGTTGCCCTCCCCGGCCGGCTTTCCCACGGGCCCGGGGCGCAGCGCGGCGACCTTGCCGGGACCACCGAGGGTTGGTCCCCCACCGCTCGGCTCTCGCTCCAGCGTTCCACCGCCCCCCGGCCCGCTTCGCCGTCTCTCTACCCCGCCTCCGCTGCCTCCCAACGCTCCAAGCAGCCCTGTAGCGGGGCTTCCGCTCGCGCCTGCTGCGGCCGGGGCACGTGCCGGTCGCTCGGCGGCCAAGACCACTGCCGGATCGGGGGCACTCAAGAACCCGGCCGTGGTACCTCCCCCGGGCACTCCCGTCGCCGATGTCGAGATGGATTGGGATGAGGACGAAAAAACCAGCGTCTTCGAAAAGAACGAATCCACCACTGTCTACGAGCAGAACGAGCCCACCACCGTCTATGAGCGCGCCGACGGCAACCTGAAACCCGAGGCGGGTGCGCCCGTCGGAGGGTTCATGGCGCCGCCCGCCGCCAAGACCCGCCCGGGGCCCGGTCTCGGTTCGGTGCCGCCACCGCCACCCGCCCCCCTCCCCTTCGCAGCCGCGCCGCCGCCCGGAAAGCTTCCCGCCGTATCGCGCCCTGGGGTAGCCGCGCCCGCGCGCGGGCTCGCCGCAACGAGCGTCGTCTCGTCCGCGCTCAGCCGGTCGAGTGTCACCAGCGTCATCTCGGCGCCGCGGATCAAGCCTAGCCGCAACCGCTACGTCGTCGTCGGCGCTGCTGCCGTCCTCGTTGCGGGTGTCGCCTTCTTCGCCATGCCGCGCAGCGGAAAGGTCGCCGTCTTCGCGGCAAGCGTGAACGGAAAGCCGCTCACCAAGCTGTCCATCTCGGTCGACGGCGTCGAGAAGTGTACGGCCTCGCCGTGCAACCTGGACCTCGACAAGGGCGTGCACGCCGTCAAGGCCATGGCGGAGGGCTACACGCCGCAAGAGCAAGGCGCCACGGTTCACTCCGGCGAGGAAGTCGCCCTCAACTTCAAGCTCGAGAGGGCCTCCGAAGGTACCGGCATCAAAGTGACCGGCAAGCAAGACGGCGTCGAGCTCTTCGTCGACGGCAAGGAAATCGGACCGCTGCCGCAAGAGGTGAAAGATCTCGCGCCCGGTACCCACAAGATCCTGTTCAAGGGCAACGATCGCTACGCCTCGGAAGAGCGCTCGGTTACCGTCGATGCCGATGCCATCAAAGATCTCGGCGTCGTCGCGCTCAAGGTGCTGCGCGGGCTTGCCACCTTCGAGGTGCGCACGCCGGGGGTCAAGGTCACGCTCGTTTCGGGCCGCGATCGACGACAGCTCTCCGACTTCTCTCAGCCGGTGGAGATCGAGACCTCAAAAAATTGGGTCATCGAGGCGACCAAAGCGGGGCTCGAGGAGTATCGGCAGCCCATTACCTTCGAAGATCGCGCCGAGAGAACCTTCGTGATCGCGCTGCAAGAGAAGAGCAAACCCACGGCTGCCGAGCCCACGCCCCCCCCGCCGGCGCCCGAACCGAGAGCGGCGCGCCCTGCGCCCGAACCGAAGGCGGCCCCCGAGCCGAAAGCGGCTCCCGAGCCGAAGGCGGCCCCCGAGCCGAAAGCAGCGCCCGAGCCCGAAGAAGAGAAGCCGAAGGCCGCGGCGCCGAGCGGCAATTGCACGCTCAACTTCAATTCGCTGCCCGTGTCGAACATCGTTTTCGACGGCCGCCCGCTCGGAGGGACGCCCAAGCTGGGGTTCTCGACCGCCGCCGGTTCGCACACCGTCATCTTCGTCAATGCCGAAGAGGGCAAGAAGGTCACGAGCGTCACCTGCAAGGCCGGCGAGACCAAGACGGTCGCCGTTCGGTTCGCTCAATAGCGAGCTCTGCTTAGCTTAAGCGAGCTCTGCTTAGCTTACTGCGCGTCGCCGCTCCCGTTCCAGCCGCTCCAGTCCTGCGGACAGCGCGGGGAAGGTGTTGTCACGCCGGCACACGCGGCGGCGGACGACGGCGGACCGAGAACGAGAAGCCCCGTGGCCGACACGAACGGCAGATCGGCCCTCCAGAGCTGCTGGAAGGCGTCGCGCCGGCGCTTGGCCTCGTCAACCGCGCCTTCGCGCCGAAGCGCCGCGAGGTGCTCGACGACCTTCGCCCTCAGCGACTCTTCGTCGGTCAGCGTGTAGAGCCGCTCATAGAACGAAATGGCAGCCTCGCGATTGCCTTCCTTCGTGAAAACACCGGCCGCGGCGAGCGCTTGCCATTGGACGTTTTGGTTCGTCGAAACGAGATCGGCGGCACGGGCGAGCACGCGGGCACCTTCACGTCGATACTCCGCCTTCTCGGCCTCGTCGGTCAGAAACTGGGTGCCGATGAACACCATGAACTGGCCGGCCGACAGCCAAAGATGGCCGTCGGTCTTGCACTCCTCGAGCCCTCGGTCCAAAAGCCGGCGCGCGTGGCGAACGTCGTCGGGCGTGGGGCTGCCCTTCGCCTGATAGATGAGAAAGAGATCGGCGTAGCGGTAGAGCTGGCAAATATGCGGATCGAGCGCGACGATGCTGTCGAGGTATTGCCCGACGAACTCGAACCTGCGGCGCTCTTCGCCGTGGATGCCGTAGGAAACGAGCGTCGACGCGTAGAGCAAATCGGCGAGCGCCGAACGGTAGCCGAGCGAAAGGGCCGTCAGCACGGCCGGCGGCGGCAGGGCGAAGACATCGGACACGACCTTGACCGTTCGCATCTCGGCCACGAGCTTGGGACGCGCGTACGCCACGGCGAGCATCGAGGCCAAAAGGACGAGCGAGCTACCGACGCGAGCCGCTCGCACGCAGTCACTCCACCTCTCGATCGACGTACATCCCCGGAACGACGCGCGCCCCGGCAGCGTCGGCCTCCCCTTCGATTTCGAAGGTCGAGACGACGCCGTCGCCGTCGAGATCACCATGCGCCGTGGCCCGAAAACGAGAGCGCCCGGGCGCGGGCTGCGAACTCTCGAAAGAGAAGCTGAACGCGTGCGGGTGGTCGAACCCGAACCCGAGCGCCTTCCACGTGGGTTGATCCCATGCTCCCGGGGGGTCGTCGGCGCGAACACCGCGCGGAACTTCGCCAGGCGTCAGCGCGACTGAAGGTGGAAACGCGGGCTCGGCGCCGCTCGCCTGCGCGGCCGTGAGAGCGCTCGCCGCGATGCGCTTCAGGCCGTCGACCGGCTCGGCGAGCCTCGAGGCGTGCAGACCACGCACGAACTCCGGGACGGCCACCGCGAGCACGGCGCCCCCCAAAGCGAACGCGACGGCAGCTTCGACGGGTGAAAGGGTACGCACGAGACCCGTCAATCAAGCAACTTTTACAGCCCGAGGCAACGAAAAGCGCGCGCTATTCTTCGGGCGACTGCTCTTCGATCATGGGCGATACGAAGACCGTGCCCGACGACACCTGGCCGCGGATCGCGAAGCTCGAGGTGACGCCGTTGCCGTCGAGATCGCCCGTTGCCGTCGCGGCGAACGTGCCGCTCTCACCCGGCGTACCTTTGTAGTCGTACATGTAATATTGCGGGTCGCTCACGGCGAAGTGCAAACACGTAAAGCCCACGGTGGCGCTGTTGCCAACCAACCAGTCACTCGGAGCCGACTGGTATTTTCGACCCGTCACCAAATCAATCGTTGCGGGAACGGGTCTCGCCGCGTCGAGACACAGGTTGTTGACGACACGCGAACTGATGCCGATTCCCAACACCGTCGACTGCATGCTCTCGCGCTCGTAAGCCGTTTTCGCGTCCTTGCCCATTTGCCCCACGGCATTGCGCGCCTCGGTCGTCTTCGCGTTGAGCAGGTAGCGACGCACCCCGTAGACCGCGAGCGCGGCCAAGACACCCACGATAGCAACCACAATCATCAATTCGATCAGCGTGAACCCTCGACCATGCCGACGTTCATGAACAGGTATGGGCATCCAACTTGATCCTTTACTACCCCGCGACATCATGCAACCCCCAACTTCGAAGACCACATGCAGCGACGCCCCC
>DATEMX010000697.1:0-5100 GCA_035275365.1 Polyangiaceae bacterium
CCCCGTCGCGCTCGCCGCGGGCGAGGTAGGCATGGTCTCGGCGGGCCTGCGGACGGCGTGGGGTCGCCTCTTGGGCCACGCCGGTGCGTCACTGGAGGTAGACGTGGGCGCCGTCGGAACCGTCGGCTCGTCATCGCGGGCCATGCCCACCCTCCGGTATCGGGCGTCTTGGTCTTCGCGCTACGTGGGGCTCGGCGCCGAGGGCGCCGCCGCGAAGACACAGGAGATGCTGGGGAGTGTGTTCGTCGGAAAAGTACGCTGGGGGGAGCAAGACGACTGGCACCTCGTCACGCGCCTGGCCGGTCGCGCCGGCCTCGAACCGGTCGTGGCGCGGTCGCTCGCGGCTCCGGCGGCCACGGAACCTTCGGGCGGGTGGCTGAGCGACGAGGGTTGGACGGCAGGGGCCGAGGTTTTTGGCCGTTTCACGCGGAGCATCAGCGCGAAAGTTGCCGCCGAAGAAGACTTGACGTCGCGTACGTTGCTCGGCGTTCGGGGATCGCTCGGATATGCGCATCCGTGTCGATGCATCTCGGTGGACGGGTTCGCGGCAAAACGCCTCGGACGGGAGGGCGTCGACGTCTGGGTCTCCATCGATCTTGCCCCAAGATAGAACGGATTACGGTATGCTTTGGAGCTGTGTCCGTCTCCGATCGCCCTCGTGGTAGGCCCTCGGAAAGACCGGGGGAACCTGTGGCAAGTTCGACGAAAAGTTCAGAGCCGCCGTCTACTGCCACGCTGCTCGTGGCCGACGACGATCGGCTGACGCGAGAGCTCCTGGCGACGATCTTGAGGACCCACGGCTACATCGTGGAGACCTGCGAAGACGGCCAAGAGGCCGTGGAGCGCGTTTCGCGAGGCGGCATCACCCTCGCGCTGCTCGACATCATGATGCCACGGCTCTCCGGGCTCGAGGCGTGCCGCCTCCTCAAGGGGATGACCAACGAATCTTTCCTTCCCGTGGTGCTCGTTACGGTGAAGACCGACAGCGCCAGCCGCGTCGAGGGGCTCAAAATAGGAGCCGACGACTACGTGTGCAAGCCGTTCGAGGAGAAGGAGCTCGTCGCCCGCGTCGAGGCGATGCTGCGCATCAAGCGCCTGCACGATCACGTGGCCTCGGCTCGCCAAAAGCTCGAGAAGATGAGCGTCCACGACGAGCTCACGGGCCTTTACAACTATCGCTACCTGCACACGCGCCTCACCGAAGAATTCAAGCGTGCCGAGCGCTACCACGATCCGCTCGCTTGCGCGTTTGTCGATATCGACGCCCTGAAGTCGCACAACGACGCAGGCTCGCACCAGCTCGGCGACCACATCATTCGGAGCGTCGCCGAGGTCACCCGCAAATGCTTGCGCGACGTCGACGTCGTGGCGCGCTATGGCGGTGAGGAGTTCTTGGTCGTCCTGCCGAGCACGCACTTCGGCGGCGCCGTGACGGTCGCCGAGAGGATCTGGCGCGACGTCACCGACAAGCGCTTCACGATCGACGGCGTGACGTTCCACGACGTGTCGGTGTCGATCGGCGTCGGGCTCTATCCGTCGCGCGACGTTCGCACCAAAGACTCCCTCGTGCGCGCCGCCGACGGAGCGCTCCAGCAAGCCAAGCGCGACGGCGGTAACCGCATCTGCGTGTTCCAGCAACAAGGCTACATCTACACGCCGGCCATCAGCGCGGCCGCTCCTCCCGTCGCAAGGCAGCCGCGCCCGGGTGCGAGTGGCGGAGGTAGCGGGGGAGGGCGATGACGACGTCGTACCGGCCGCCTCCGCGCGCCCCCTCGCTGCGCCCGCGCACGACGCTGATTCCGGAGCCTTTCGGAGTCAAAGACAAGACCGTACGCGTCCTCTTGGTCGACGACGAGCCCAACATTCGCAGAAGCCTCGCGCGCGTGCTCATGAGCGAAGGCTTCGACGTCATGACCGCGGAGGACGGCCAGGCCGCCGTGGCTCTCCTCGAGACCGGCGCCGTCGACGTCATGCTGGTCGACATGCAGATGCCCCGCATGGGGGGCATGGACCTCTTGAACCGGGTGAAAGCGCATCACCCCGAGGTCGAGGTCATCATGATGACGGCGCACGCCAACGTCGACGACGCCGTCGCCGCCGTGAAGAACGGCGCCTACGACTTTTTGCCGAAGCCATTTCCTTCGAACGACGTCGTCGCCATGACGATCTCGAAGGCCGCCGAGCGAAAGCAGCTGCTCGATCGCATGAACGTGCTCGAGCAGCGCCTCGAACAACAAGAAAATTTCGGCGAGCTCATCGGCAACACGGCCGCGATGCGCGAGGTCTACCGGCTTGCCCTCGGCGTCGCGCCGACCTCGGCCACCGTGCTCGTCCTCGGCGAGAGCGGCACCGGCAAGGAGCTCATCGCGCGCGCGATCCACCAGCACTCCAATCGGGCCGATCGACCTTTCTTGGCGATCAACTGCTCTGCCATCCCCGTCGATCTCGTGGAGAGCGAGCTGTTCGGTCACGTGCGCGGCGCCTTCACCGGCGCAGTGAGCGCCCGGGTAGGCCTCTTCGAAGCGGCCGACAAAGGTACTGTGTTTCTCGACGAGGTGGGCGATCTCCCGCTGCAGGCGCAGGTCAAGTTGCTCCGCGCGCTCCAGGAGGGCGAAGTGAAGCGCGTCGGCTCGAACGAAACGGTGACCGTCGATTGCCGCGTCATCGCCGCGACCAACGCCGACCTCAAGACGAAGATCGCGGAGGGTAGGTTCCGCGAAGACCTCTACTACCGCCTGCACGTCGTCGTGATCCGCGTGCCTCCGCTCAGGCGGCGCCGCGACGACGTACCGCTCCTCGCGTATCACTTCTTGCGCAAATATGCGCGGCGCATGGAGCGCGACGTAGCGCGCATAGGGGTGGAGGCGATGCGCCTCTTGCGCGATCAGAAATGGCCGGGCAACGTGCGTGAGCTCGAGCACGCCATCGAGCATGCCGTCGTCATGGCAAAGGGCGACACCATCGTCCCCGGCGATTTGCCCTCGAACAAGGAGCATGGCACCCCGAACTACGACGAAGACGCGTCCATCCCGCAAGACGAAGGCGAGATGCTGCCCGATCTCGGCGACCTCACCGATTTGCCCTACGCACGGGCCAAGAAGCAAGCGCTCGAAATTTTCGAGCAGGCTTACCTAGAGGCTGTTCTCCGGCGAACGGGAGGCAACGTCTCGGAGGCGGCGCGCCAGGCGGGCCTCGATCGCTCGAATTTCCGGCGTGTCCTCAAGAAGGCCGACGTCCGAAAGAAGCCCGTCGAGAGCTAAGCTAATACGAGCGACCCGCCCCTTCGGTGCTATCCTCCGCGCGCTCATGCGGCTTGGCTCGACGAGGGCGCTTCTAGCGGTTGGTTTGGCGGGCGCGGCGCTGCAGTTTGGCAGCTCGGTGCGCGCCGAAGACGCGGTCCCCGCGCCTTCGGCCAAGCCTTCTTCTCCTGCGTCGACGGCGCTGGGGCGAACTCCGGTCGTCGTGCCAAAGGGTGCGTCGCTGGCGCGATGCCTCGACCTCGCCGCCCAGAACCATCCGAACGTCTGGGCAGCGCGCGCGCGCCTTCACTACATGCGAGGCCAGCTCGACGAGGCCCATTTCGTCCCCTTTAGCGAGTTCCACGTGACGGGGGGATTCGGCATCGCGCCCACCGTGCGCGGCAACGATCTTTACAGCCCCAACACCGAGGTCTCGCTCTCCAGCACGATGGGGGTGGCGTGGCGCATCGGTGTGGAGGGCGTCATCCCGCTCTGGACTTTCGGCAAGATGACGAACCTCTGGAACGCGGCCGAGGCGCAGGTCAAAGTCGGCGAAAACGACGTCAACAAGCAACGAAATCAGGTGAAGATGGACGTCCGAAAGGCGTACTTCGGCCTGCAGCTCGCGCGCGACTCCATCGCGCTTTTGGGCGACGCCTCGAACAAGCTCGACAAAGGCATCGAACACCTCGAGCGCGAGGTAAAGGCGGGTAACGCCGATGAGATCGATCTCTTGAAGCTTCGTACGTTTCGCTTCGAGATCGAAGGCCGCAAGGCCGAAGCGCGTCGCTACGAGGCCATCGCCAAGGCGTCGCTCCAATTTCTCACGGGGGAAGGGGACACCTTCGACATCGAGGAAGGGCCGCTCCGGCCCACCAAAAAGCCGCTCCTTCCCGTCGCGCAGTACCTGCAAGCCGCGCGCGTCAACAGGCCCGAGGTCAACATGGTGCGGGCTGGGCTCCTTGCGCGTGAGGCGCAGGTCGCGCTCGCCCAGTCGAAGTACTACCCCGATCTCGGTATCGGCGTTTCCGCGCAATGGGCGCGGGCGCCGCTCGTCACCGATCAGCTCAACCCGTTCGTGCGCGACGACGCCAACTATCTACGCTACGGCGCGGCGCTCGTCTTCCGCTGGCAGCTCGACTTTTTGCCCGACGCGGCGCGCGTTGCCCAAGCGCGAGCTCAGGTCGAAGAGCTCCGTGCAACTGAGCGCTTTGCGCTCGGAGGCATCGGCGTCGAGGTGGAGACCGCCTACGCACAGGTCGTCGACGCCGTGGCGCGCGAGCAGGCCTACGGCTCGGCCGAGCGGACGGCCAAACAGTGGATCATCGCCGTCCAGCAGGGCATCGACGTCGGCACGAAAGAGGATTCGGACCTCGTCGACGCCGCGCGGCAGTGGGCGACGCAGCGGTTCAACCACCTGACGGCGACGATGGACCTGAACGTTGCCTGGTCGAACCTCGCGCTGGCGACGGCGTGGGACGAGATAGCGCCGGGGGGCGGCTAGTGCCGCTTGGCCAAAGTCTTGCCCGACTTTGGCCAAGCCCGCGCTTCGCGCGGAGGCGGCTTCGCCGCCTGGCACTATCCCTTTGTCTCCGGGGGCTTCGCCCCCATCCCCGCCGGGGCAAGCCCGGAACAGGGCCCCACCCCCACGGCACCTCCGGCGCCGATCTACCAACTTCTCGACGCTCTCAATCTGTGGGCCAAATTTTCGACGTGTGGCACTAGCTAGTTCTCATCCAGAAACGCTGCAAATCTCGGCCTGAGAGGTGATCTTGGGTCGGAAGAGGACTTCGAGGACAGCGTGGGGGCGAGCAAGTAGCGCCTCACCCGGCAAGAACCGAATTCTGGCGACACGTGTACC
>DATEMX010000698.1:0-6283 GCA_035275365.1 Polyangiaceae bacterium
GGTCGACGGCGTAACCGACACGATGCGCTTGCCGAGCGGCACCGAAGTGAACTCGAGCTCTTGATCGGCCAGCGCCTGTACCGCGAGAGCGCGGCCGAGCGACTTGTCGAACAAGAGGAGGGCGCTGCGCAGCTCGCCGACCTCGACGGAGCCAAAGGCCGGCGTGTCCCACGCGCCGGGGCGATCGCCACAACCGGCGGAGATCAGGGCAGCACCCAACGCAAAAGCGAGAGGGAGCTTGGCAGTCTTCATCATCATTGACCTCCGTCGCGCGGGGACCATTCGACGACGCTGGCTCCGAGCTCGAATCCCGTTATGGTGCGCACGTGTCCGTTCTGCGGGTCGATGAACGCCACTCTACCCTCCGGGTGCTCTTGCGCGATGAAGCCAAGCCCCGAGGCGCCTACGAAGCCGGCCGCGGTGGGCGGGCTCGCCAACGGAAACCGGTCGACGACGCCCGACGGCATGCGCGTGAGGTAAACGCCGTAGACATGCTTCGGATCGTCGCGCACCGGGATGAGCGCCCGATCGCCGGCTTGCGAGATGGCCACCGATTGTACGGGGGCGTCGGTATTCTGAATGACCGGCGATTGGTCGTCGGCCAAGGGCACGAAGCTGAAAGCGCCAGGGCTCTGAAAAGCTTGCCCCATGAACGAGTTGTGAACGACGATGGCGTAGTCGGTGGTCGGCGAAGCGAAGACCGACAGCACCGGCGCGTGGAGCCCGACGACGCGGTAGCTGCGCTTGTCGAGATCGAGCACCGTGAGCCGCTCTATGGCCGTCGCGTTGGTGTAAAGAACGGCCGTCTTGCCGCGTGGAGCAATGACCACCGAGCCGACGACCTCGTTGGCAATCGCCACGTCGGAAAACCCCGTCGCGCCTGCAATGCCGATCGGCAATACCGCGACGCGGCCGAGGCTACGCATGACCGCCACCGCGCGATCGCCCGAGTCGGAGAGATCGAGATCCGTCACGGGCCCGGGAAGGATCCACGACGCTCGCGTCCCTTTGGCGAGATCGACAGCGGTGACCACCGCGCTCCCGGCGCGGCTCACGATCGCAAACTCACCCTTGGGCGTGATCGATACGTCGGGCGCGCCGCTCGCAACGACCCCTGGCGGGACAACATCGGTCTTAGCTCCGCCGCCCTCGCGCACACCGGTATCGTCGGTAGCGCCCGCATCGTCGGGCAAGGCCCCCGCCCCGGCGTCGATCTCGGCCCAATTCGGCGCCGGCTCGAACCCGAGCTTCTTGACGGTCGACGTTTCCGACGCTGGTAGCTCGATGGCATCGATGCCGTCTTCGGTGACCGCGAAGGCGCGCGGCGGATCGCTGGCGAACGAGATGCTCTTGGGCCGAAAGCCGACGGTCTTCGGAGCGCCCCGCACGCCGGCCCCAGTATCACGCAGGTCGATGACCGTAATTTTCTGAAACCCCTGCGCCTTGTCGGCCTTGGGGACACGCGCCGCGTCTGTCCAAGAGATCGCCCATTTTCCGTCCGGCGAAATGGCCCACGCGTTCGCTTGCGGGGCAACCTGGATCGTCTTCTGCTCGAGCTTGCCGTCAGTCTGCGTGAGGAGCGTGGCGTCGTTCGAAAGGACATTGAGCACGATGGCACGGTCTTGCGTACCCGCAGGGCTGGCGCTGGGGATGGCCGCAATGAAGGTGGGCCCCTCGCCCGCTGCGACCGTCTTCACTTGGAATGTGCTGGAATCGATCAAGGCGACGCGCCCCGTCTTGGGATTGGCGGCCCAAACATAGCGAGCCGTCGCCACCGGGGCCTCGAATGCTTTCTCGACTTCGACCTCGGGGGGCGTGTTGGGGCCCCTTGACCCGCCACCCGCGCCCCCAGACGTGCTGGCATTGCCAGAAGACCCAGCCGAACCGGTGCCGGTTCCTGTGGCGCCGCCCCCGGGGTCGCTGCCGCCCTTGTCGCTCGATGCTGGCGCGGCGTCATCGAAGGAGCCACAGCCCGCCACGAGCGACGCAATGACCACACCTACCCCTGTCGGAAAGCGCGTGAGCTTGCGCATGGGACCCTCGGCAACGGCGGACCCGCCCTCGCCGCCTTTCGATGTGGGCCATCGTGCAACCAGCGAGCCAAGCGCCTCGGCTGCGCCCATTTCGCGGTGAAACCCCCGTAGATCCAACTTCAAATGGGGCCCGACTCGGGGCGAACAGGTCGACGGGGCCTCGAGCCGCGAGTCGCGTTTGCGCTCGTCCCCACATGACAATGTTGTCAGGGGACTGAGCCAATCGTGCGCGGCACAGGATGGGATAGAAACGAAGCACGACGGCTATTGGCTTATAGCTTCGTGCGCCGTACGATTTCGTTAGCCAGGAGGCGCGGATCGCTCGGCAAGCCACGCAAAAGCTCGTCGGCCGGACAATCGCCCCGCTCGACGAGCGCGGCGAGCGCCGTCAAATGTATCGACTCGTCGCGCCCGTCGAGCGAGAGCCGTCGGCGTCGGGCCAGCCCGCCCCACGCGATTTCGACGAGGCGCTCGGCTACGGCGGCGAGCGGCTTGCCGCGAAATGGTGCGCGTAGCGCGGCGCGCGCCAGCTCCGGGCGCAGCGCCTCCATCTCGGCGAATTTGAAATCGGCGGTGAGCGCGTCGGCCTCGGCGAGGGCGACGTCGTCGTAGAGAATGCCGGTCCACAGCGCCGGTAGCGCCGACGAGAGGCGCTCGGGCAGCGAATCGCCGCCGCGCACCTCGAGCGTGCGCTTCAAGCGGACCTCGGGGAAGAGCGTGTTGAGGTGCATCTCCCAATCATGGATGTCGGGGCGATGACCCTGGAAACCGTCGGCCCAAAACGATCGGAACGTTTGGCCGGTATTGGCGACGACTTTGCCCTCTCGCTTGAAGAGAAACATGGGGGCGTCGAGCGCCCACTCCACGTAGCCGCGGATGCCGCTGTTCGCGTTCCATATCGACGGCAAGAGGCCCTGCCGATCGGGATCGACCGCGAGCCAAACCTTGGCGCGCTCGCTTCGTTCGCCGGTGACGCGGCCTTCGTAGAAGGGCGAGTTCGCGAACATCGCGGTGACCACCGGCGAGAGCCGCAGCGCCACGCGCAGCTTGCGCATGGCGTCTTCTTCCGACTCATAATCGAAGTTGGCCTGCACCGTGGCGGTGCGGCGCATCATGTCGAGTGCCCGATCGCCGCGCGTCGGTAGGTATTCCTTCATGACGCTGTAGCGCAGCTTCGGTACCCAGGGCAGCTCGGCTTGCCGCGCAAACGGGTGAAAGCCGACGCCGAGAAAGGCGATGCCCTTGGGCGAGCAGATTTCGTGCAGCTCGGCGAGGTGAGCCTGCGTCTCGGCGTAGACGGCGTGCACGTCGTCGAGAGGTGCGCCCGAAAGCTCGAGCTGAGCGCCCGGCTCGAGCGTTACCGAAGCGTGATCGCGCTCCAAGGCGATGAGCGGACCGCCCTCGTTTTCCGTGATGCGTTTCCATCCAAAGCGTTGCGAAAGCGCCGCCAAGATGCCGACGACGCCGTTCTCGCCCTCATAATCCAGGACCGACTGCGAGGGCTCATGGACGCCGATCTTTTCCGCCTCGGCTCCGATGCGCCACCGAGCCTTCGGCTTCATGGCTTCGAAGAAAGGGCTGAGCAAATCGTCCGGGGTGAGCGACATGTGCTGAAGCTTCTACGATACGCGCGCCCCTTCGGCCAGCTCTTCTCACGCGGCTCTGATTTTGGGCAGGAATTTGCGGTCGAAGAGGCGAACCCGGCGGACCAAAAGGTCCAAGACCAAGAATACGACGGCAGCGCCGACGAAGCGGGGCCAGAGGTCTTCGTGGAAGGTCACGCTGTCGCCCGCCGGATCGAACGCGAGGGCGAGGTCCGGATCGCGGACCCCCCCGGTGGTCTCGGCCGCGCGGCCCAAGAGCCCGAGGTTCGGTTCGAAGCTGGCGTACTCCGGCGGATAGGGGTTCGAAACGTGCCCGTAGCTGACGGCCACCGGAGACGCGCGGCCGTCGTCGGTGCGTCGCGCGTGCTCGGCGCGTAGCACGAACGAGCCGTAGCGCTCGAGCGTGAACGACGCCTCGTATCGGCCGGGCGCCGTCTGGCGTAGCGGCAGCACGCGCGACGTTCCGCCCGGTTCGGGACCCTGCACGGTGAGCTTCGACTCCAAGTCGTTGTCGAAGCGGTCGTCGGCATTGAACGCGTCGACGACGGCATGCACCGCTCCGCCGTAGACCTCGGTCTTCATCTCGAGCTCGCTGCGCTTCTTCTGCCGCATGTGCTCGTGCACGAGCTGCCCCCAAAACTGCGTGAAGCCGGGCCACCTCGTCCAGTCGGCGGCCCAGCGCGACTTCACGTCGGACGTCCAGGCGAGCGAATAGCCGAGACCGACCCGCCAGCGCGCGAGGATGGGATCGTCGTGATCGGGGTTGACCAAGATTTCCTGTGCCGGGGGCGGCTTCATCTTGGTAGCCGTGTATCCCGCGAGGAGCGGGGACGTGGCGATGTCGATGCCGCGCAGAAAGTCGGCGGGGCTCACCTGCCGGACCGGAAAGTAGTCGAGGGTGACCGCGCTCTTGGCGATCATTTCGGCCTCCCGCGTGAAGATCTTGGGAAGATTGTTGGGGTCGGGCACCTTGTGGTACCGACCGCCGCCGAAATCCTTGATCATCGAGAGGAGCTGATCGTCGACCTCGTTGCCGAGCCCCACCGTGGTCACCGTGATCGACTCGGCGGCCATCGTCTGCACGAGATCGCGCACGCCGCCCGACGAGGCACGCCCGTCGGTGAGAAGGATGACATGCTTCTTGCGCGCCTGGACGACGCTGAGATCTTGGTAGGCGGCGTCGAGCGCAGGGAAGATCTCGGTGCCGCCGCCCGCCTGAATGCGGCTCACGTCGTTCTGGATGCGCGAGCGGTTGCGCGCCGGCTGCATTTTGACGTAGCGGGTGGGCGTCGAATCGAAGGCGATAATCTCGACGAGATCGTCGGCGGCGAGCGCGTCGACGGCGGCGCGGGACGCTTGTTTGGCCATCTCGAGCGGCAAGCCGGTCATCGATCCCGAGCGATCGATGACGAGCGACATGGCCACGCTGGGCATGTCCTTCTTGCGCTCGGCGTCCATGCGCACCGGCAACACGCGCTCGATGGCCGTGTGGTACCAGCCGCCGGGACCGTAGCCGTTGGGCCCGCCGGCGAAGAGAAAGCCCCCGCCGAGCTCGCGCAAATACGACTCGATGAGCTCCTGCGACGACAGTGAAATTTGCTCGGCCGGCGTGTCCGACAAGATGACGAAGTCGTAGCGTTCCATTTCGCGGAGCGACCCGGGAAACGAGGCGGGCGCGCGAACATCGACGTCGAAGCCCTGCCGTTCGAGCGCCGTGGAGAGCGGCGTCGCCTTGCCCGGCTCTCCGTCGACGTAGAGCACCGACGGGCGCCCGGGCACGTCGACGGTGACCGCCACGCGGTTGTTCTCTGGAAATTTGTCCTCGGAGCTGGGGTCGAGCGACAGTCGATAGGTGACCTCGCCGCCCACGCGAACCACCGACTTGAAGACGACGTCGTTCACGCCCGGCGCGAGGCGAATCTCCCGCGCGCCGTCGAGGCCGTTCAGCGCCTCACCCTGGTAGAGCGTCGCCTTCGCTTGCCCGGCGCGGCTCGCGTAGACGTCGGCGTGGACCTCGAACGGCTCGCCCACCTTGACGCGATCGGGCACGCGCAGCCGCTGGATCGCGATCTCGCCGGGCACGGGCCGCTTGTAAGGAACGGTGGAAACCTTGACGCCGAACTTCTGCGCGCGGCTCGCCTCCGCCAGAAAGTCGCCCTCGGTCTCGACGCCGTCGGTGAACACGACGGCGTGACGCAGGTAGCCAGGCGGATAGAGCCCGTAGGCCAGTTGAAGCGCCGCCTCGATGTTCGTTCCTGCCCCGAGGTGCGTAGCCTTGTCGGCGTCGTGCCTGACGAGCGACGGCGCGGTCGAAGGTTCGTCCATTTCCACGAAGCGAGGACGGTGCGCGAACGTGACGACGCGCGCGAGGTCGTCTTTCTTGCGCCTGAGGAGCGCCGCGGCGATGGCCGCTTTCGCGTCGCCGAGCGCTTCGTCGGTCACCGAGTCGGACACGTCGACGAGAAAGACCGTGCACACCTTTTCGGCCTTCTCGGTGCGCGCTACCTGCGCCAGCGAGAGCGCGAGAAGGCACAAGAACGAGAGCCGCAAGAAGACCGAGAGCGCCTGCTGCTGCCACGGCAAGTCGGCCAGCGAGCGGGGCACGATCAAGAGAAAGATCGGCGCCATCAAGACGATGCCGAGCAG
>DATEMX010000699.1:0-2786 GCA_035275365.1 Polyangiaceae bacterium
CCGCCCGCCAAGGACAGCCGACGCCCGCGCCGCGCCACCGGCATGGCGCTCGACCTCGTTGCGCGCCTCGCGCGCGCGCCGCACGCGTTCGATTTTCACGTGGCCCTGCGGCGGATCGAGGGGCTCTTCCCCGATCGGCCTCGCCTCGGGACGGCAGCCAGGCCCGCCGACGAAGCCGTTCGATTCGGGCAAGAGCCCTCGCTCGCGTTCACCGCATCGCCGATCCACTCCTTCGAGGCAGGAACCGAAGGGCGCCCGGCGCGCCTGCTCGTCACGTTTTTCGGGCTCTTCGGGCCCCACGGACCGCTCCCGCTGCACCTCACGGAATATGCGCGTGATCGCCGGCGCAACGCCGGCGATCACACCCTGGTGAAGTTCGCCGATCTCTTTCATCACCGCATGTTGTTGTTTTTCTACCGGGCCTGGGCGATGGCCCAGCCGACGACGTCCGAGGACAGGCCGGAATCGAACCGGTTCGATCTCTACGTCGGCTCCATGATTGGCCTGGCCCTCAACGCCATCGCAGGGAAAGACCACATCCCCGATAGGACCAAGCTCTACTACGCCGGTCGCATCTCGCACCAAACCCGCAACGCCGAGGGGCTCCGCGACATCGTTGCCGACTACCTCGGCGTCAGCGCAACGATCGAGCAATTCGTGGGCGAATGGGTCACGCTTCCCGAGGACAGCCGATTTTCCCTGGGCTACTCGAGGGAGCGGAGCTCCCTCGGGCTCACCACCGTGCTCGGGCGGCGCGTCTTCCAGAGCTCGCACAGATTTCGCATCGTGCTGGGGCCGCTGAAACGCGCCCAATTCGTCGACCTCTTGCCGGGATCGGGCGGCCTATTACGGCTCGCGTCGTTGGTGCACGCCTACGTGGGCGACGAATTGGCCTGGGACGCGCGACTCGTACTCGCGAAAGGTGAGAGCGACCAGCTCGAGCTAGGCCGGGGCGGGCGGCTCGGGTATGGCACGAGGCTAGGCGAGGCGGGCCCGGGCGCCCGGATCGACGATTTGGTGGTGGACGCCCGAGCCCGAGTCACGCACCGTGTGCAGTCGAAGACGGGGCCGAGAGAGTGGGAGGACTGAGTCATGTCGGAGATCAACCGGGCGGCACTATTCGGCAAACTGAACGAGCTTGGCTACAAGGCCATCGAAGGGGCCACGCTCTTTTGCAAGATGCGGGGCAACTCGTTCGTCGAGCTGCAGCACTGGATTCATCAGATCCTGCAGCAACCCGATTCCGACCTTCATCGGATCGTCCGCCACTTCAACGTCGAACCGTCGCGGCTCGCCAAAGACCTGACCGATTCGCTCGATCGCCTCCCCCGCGGCGCATCGTCGGTGTCCGATCTCTCCGTGCACGTCGAAGAGGCCGTCGAGCGCGGATGGGTCTACGCGACGCTCATGTTCGACGAGTCGAAGGTGCGCACGGGCCACCTCGTCGTCGGGTGGCTCAAGACGGCAAGCTTGCGCAACGCGCTCTCGGCCATTTCCAAGGAGTTCCAGAAGATCAAGGTCGAGGAGCTGTGCGACAAGTTCGCGACCATCACCGACGGCTCGCCCGAGCCGCGCATCGCAGCTCAAGCCGGCGCGCCGTCGTCCGGCGCGGGCGACGCGGTGGCTCCCGCCGCGCTCGGCAAGCAAGAAGCGCTGGCGCGCTATTCCATCGATCTCACCGAGCGAGCGCGCAAGGGCGAGATGGATCCCATCACCGGGCGCGACGAAGAAATCCGCCAAATCGTGCATGTTCTTCTGCGCCGCCGCCAGAACAACCCCATCTTGACGGGTGAGGCAGGCGTCGGAAAAACCGCCGTCGTCGAAGGGTTCGCGCAGCGCATCGCCGGAGGCGACGTCCCTCCCGCCCTGCGCGACGTCACCCTGCGCTCGCTCGACATCGGCCTGCTTCAGGCCGGCGCGAGCATGAAGGGCGAGTTCGAGCAGCGGCTCCGGCAAGTCATCGACGAGGTTCAAGCCTCGCCGAAGCCCATCATCCTTTTCATCGACGAAGCGCACACGCTCATCGGCGCCGGCGGCGCGGCGGGCACGGGCGACGCCGCGAATCTCTTGAAGCCGGCTTTGGCGCGCGGCCAGCTCCGCACCATCGCCGCCACCACGTGGGCCGAATACAAGAAGCACATCGAGAACGACCCCGCGCTCACGCGCCGCTTTCAGGTGGTGAAGGTCGATGAGCCGAGCGAGACCAACGCCGTCATCATGATGCGCGGCGTGTCGAAGACGCTCGAGGAGCACCACAAGGTCGCCCTCATCGACGAGGCGCTCGAAGCGGCCGTCAAGCTATCGAAGCGCTACATCCCCGACCGCCAGCTCCCCGACAAGGCCGTGAGCCTGCTCGACACGGCCTGCGCGCGCGTGGCGATGAGCCAGCACGCCGTGCCGGCCGAGGTCGAAAATTCGCGTCGCCGCATCGAAGCGTTGGAGCAGGAAATCGCCATCATCGGTCGCGAAGAAGCGATTGGCATCGACACCGGAACGCGGCGAAGCACCGTCGACACGCAAGTAGACGGCGAGCGAAAGCGCCTCGCTGGGCTGGAAGAGCGCTGGAACTCGGAGAAGGCGCTGGTCGATCGCATGATCGCCATCCGCACCGAGCTCCGCTCTGACCGAGCGGAGAAAGCCGAGAAAACCGAGAAAGCAACCGACAAGGTCGTCGACCGCGCCGCCCTCATGGCCGAGCTCCGCACCCTGGAAGACAAGCTCACTAAGCTCCAGGGCGAAGAGCCGCTCATTCTGGCCACGGTCGATGCTCAGGCCATCGCCACGAT
>DATEMX010000700.1:0-14618 GCA_035275365.1 Polyangiaceae bacterium
ACTCGATCGGCTACCGCGCCGGGCCCAAGATCTTCACGCGCGAGCAGTCGCTCTTGTTCCGAAAAGATCACTTGCTCGCGACCCAGAAATATTATCAAGAGCACGGCGGCAAGACGATCATCATTGCTCGCTTCATGCCGATCATTCGCACCTTCGCCCCCGTCATCGCGGGCGTGGGGCGCATGGGCTACCGGCGCTTTGCCACGTTCAACATCGTCGGCGGCGTGGCCTGGGTGCTCTCGATGACGCTGCTCGGCTTCTTCTTGGGCAAGATCTTCGACGCCAAGCAGATCGAAAAGGTCGTCTACCTCATCATCGTCGTGTCAATCTTGCCGCTCGTCATCGGAGCCGTTCGCCACCGGCTCAAGAAGGGCGCCGCTCGCTCCGAAGACGCCCCCGTCGTGCCGCGGCCATAGCCATCCGCGAGGCAGCGCCGCTCGCGCGAGATCGGCGCTCGCGCGAGTGAAGAAACCTCAACGGCTGTTGCCGTCGCCGGGCAGCCGGCCCGACGAACGCCCGGGCGGCGCGGTGGGCGCGGTGCCGCTCGGCAAAGTGGACTCGCTCTCGATGAACTGAACGGGCGACGCCACGACAGCGGGTTCGGCCATCGCTTTCGGAACGACCGGAGGCAGCGGCCCTTGAAAGGTGGCCTCTTCTTCGCCCGAAGGCGGGGGGCTGGTCGACGACGACGCCAGGTTCGGCGATATCCCTTCGTCGATGCGCACGAGAACGGCCGTAATGTTGTCTTCGCCGCCGTGCTCGTTGGCCCGCGCCACGAGCCGGCGACAGCCTTCGACGATGTCGCCCGTCGACATGAGAATGTCGAGGATCTCGTCGTCGGCGATCATCCCGGAGAGGCCGTCCGAACAGAGGAGGTACATGTCGCCGATCTGGGGCTCGTCGGACTGCAGATCGACCATGACCTGATCTTGCATGCCCAGCGCGCGCGTGATGACGTTCTTCGGTAGCTCGCTCTTCTGCTCCTCGGTGAGGTCGGGCATCGCTATCAGGTAGTCGTTGATGAGCGAATGATCGCGCGTCATCTGACGAACTTCGCCGCGACGAACACGGTAGCAACGGCTGTCGCCGACGTGGCCGATGTACATGCGGTTCTTGCGCGGCGAGAACAGCGCGCCCACGACGGTGGTACCCATGCCGCGACACTCGCGCGACTTGGCGCTCCGCTCGAAAATTTGTCGATTGGCGATGCGGATGCCCGTGAGGAGCCGGTTCTCCTCTTCGGAAAGACTCGTGTCGAAGTGAAACGGCCAGGTCACGTCTTCACTAGCGGTCGATTTGAAGAAATCGGCGATCGTCTCGGTTGCGAGGCGGCTCGCGACATCGCCAGCACGGTGACCCCCCATTCCATCGGCGACGATGAAGAGGTCGTACTCGTTCAGCACGACGAAGCTGTCCTCGTTGTGCTCCCGTTGGAGTCCGACGTCGCTGAGACCTGTCGCGTTAGCGCGCATTGCCCGGTCGGCCCCTCAACGGAAAACGGCTGGCTCGCTCGGAGACGGCACCGTGCGGTGGGCGAGCCAAACGAAGGTTTTCACGCGGCTTTCCCCGTGTCAAGGCGCGCTCGGAGTTTGAGAATCGGTTCGTCCAATGGGGGCTTCTCTCGGCGAAGTTCGCAGTCCTACCAGACTACACCTCGAGAATGTCCTTTTCTTTGTTGGCGATGATGGTGTCTACGGCGCGAATACCTTCACTCACGAGCTCTTCGGCCTTCTTTTTGGCGCGATCGACGTCATCGGAGCTAGCCGCCCCCTCGGCGTCGACCGAGGACGCCATGTCGAGCGCCTCGTGGCGGCACTTTCGGATGGCCACCTTGCACTCTTCACCGATCTTGCGCGCGACCTTGACCATCTCTTTGCGCCGCTCTTCCGTAAGTGGCGGAATTGGCAGGCGAATCACATCCCCGTCGACCTGGGGGTTGAGGCCGATATCGCTATCGCGCAGGGCCTTCTCGACGAGCTTCACCGCGCTCCTATCCCACGGCTTTACCGTGATCATGCGCGCCTCGGGGACGCTCACCGTGGCCATTTGGCCGATGGGCGTCGAGACGCCGTAGTAGTCGACCCGAATGGTGTCGAGCATGCCTGCATGGGCGCGTCCGGTGCGCACCTTGCCGAGATCGCGCTTCAAGGCTTCGTGCGCTTTCCCGATGGCAATTTTGAGGTCGCTTAGAATTTCGTCGAGCATGATCCGCGTTTCCCTCGAGAGCCTGGCGCACTGAGCGGACAGCACGCGTGAAGGCCGAGCTTAGCACCAAGGTCCGCTTTGAATACTACCATCCACGAACCAAGCCAACCTCCGTGCAGCATGGGCCCTTCGTGGGATGCTTCAAGTAGGATGCTCGCCCGGGGTGCCGACGGTGCAGCCCGTCCGAAGGAGTGGCCTCGCGTAAAGTGACCGGCGCCAGAGCGTGGTAGCTATGGAGTCCTCTTCGAGCCGCGGCCCAAGCGATGACTGAGCTAGATTTCACGCAGTTTCCGGTGCTCGTCGTCGACGACGAGCAGGACAACCTGGACGCCTTTCGGTTCGTCTTCCGTAAGTCCTTCGCACTTCATTACGCCCAGGGAGGTGCCGACGCGCTGGCGATGCTGGAGACGCTCGACCCAGCGGTCATCGTGAGCGACCAGCGCATGCCGGGGATGAGCGGGATCGATCTCTTGCGGCGTGCTCTCGAGCGGCGCCCGGACGCGATCGGCGTCCTCCTAACGGCCTACACCGACATGCCGGTACTCCTAGAGGCCATCAACTCCGGAGCGGTCTACCGCTACGTGCAGAAGCCGTGGGATTCGAAGGAGCTCGCCGTCATCCTGCGGCAGTCGATCGAGAGGTTTCACACGCTGCGTGAAAACCAGCGACTGAAGGATCAACTCGGCCGCTACGCCGGTTACCTGGAAGCCGAGCACCACGATCCGATCGATTTCGGGGAGCTCTCCGCGGAGAGCTCGGCCATGCGCGGAGCCGTGCGGCAGCTCGAGACCCTCGCCCCGGGCGGGACGCCCGTCCTCGTTGCGGGGGAACCGGGAACCGAGAAAGCGCTGTTCGCTCGTGCTCTCCACGTCGGGTCGGCGCGGGAATCGCAGCCGTTCGTGGTGGTGAACTGCCCGTCGTTTTCCGAGGTCTTGCTGGAGCGCGAGCTCTTCGGCTGGGAGAAGGGCGCCTTCGAAGGAGCGCTCTCGGCACGCGCCGGACGTTTCGAGCTCGCCCATCGCGGGACGCTCGTACTCGAAGAACTGCGCGACGTTTCTTCGTCGGTGGCAGCGCAACTCGAGCGATGGCTCGACCAAGGCAAGACGAGACGGCTCGGCAGCGCGACCGACTCGCGCGCCGACGTTCGTCTCGTCGCCACGACGAGCGAGCCGGCACCAGCGTTCGAAAAGCGCTCCGCGCTCGCCCGGCGAATCGCCAGCGCGACACTCACCGTTCCGCCGCTCCGCGATAGGTTCGACGACCTGCCCGGCATGTGCGATCGGCTCGTCGTCAAATGCGCAACGCGACAAGGTCGACCCGCCCGGAGTTTCAGCCCGGAGGCGAGGGCAAAGCTCCTCGTTTACGAGTGGCCCGGCAATGTGCTCGAGCTGTCGAACGTCGTCGAGCGCGCGGTCCTGCTCTGCAATCGCCCCGTCATCGGCCCGGCGTTCGTGGCGCTCCGCGATCAAGGCGCGCCTTTCGTCGAGGCGCCGACGCCGAGCGACGCGAGCTCGATCGATTTACCGGGCCAGCTGGATCACATGGAGCGCAGAGAGCTCTGCGCCGCGCTCGAGCGATGTCACGGCAACAAAGCCGAAGTCGCTCGGATGTTGGGCATGCAGCGAACGACCCTCTACTACCGCCTCAAACGACTCGGCATCGAGGTGTAGCCGTTTCGCGACCTTGAGAGTCCTGTGCAAAACCTGCAGAGACCGATACGCCCGACCCGAGGAGGGGCTTCCGGCTACGCCTGTTCTCGTGCGCGAGAGTGATTAGCGCTTTCCTGCGGCGCCAGATGCGGCTAAATTCGTTCCGAATGAGTTGGTATTTGTCCGTCGCGGGAGCAGTCTCCGGTCCTTACGACGAAGCGACCATCTTGGAACAGATCCGCAAGGGGCTCATTCGCAGCGCCATGATCCGCGATCTTTCGGGGCACGATTGGCAGCCGCTCGACGTACATCCTGCGTTCGCCGACGCGCTTCGTCGCTATTCGCCCACCATCCGCCTCTCGAAGCCACCTCAAGGCTGAGCGGCGACGAAGAGCTGCTCGATACAACAGTAGTGCTAGGGCGGCACCGGTTGGTGCGCGTCATGACGGCGCGCACTGTTGCCCACAGCGTGCCTCGAACGACGACAACAGAAAGCGCGCAGCCGAATTGCAAACAAGATTAATCTGGTATTGTTGAGCTATATGCCTTCTGACCGTGACACAGGCCTCGTCGGCCCGACCGTCGTGGGCCGCTATGCCCTCTATGACAAAATCGCCGCGGGGGGAATGGCCGCGGTTCACCTCGGGCGCCTGCTTGGCCCGGTTGGATTTTCTCGAACCGTCGCCATCAAGCGCATGCTCCCGCAGTTCGTCTCCGACAAGGGTTTCGTCTCCATGTTCGTCGACGAGGCGCGGCTCGCCTCGCGCATTCGTCACCCCAATGTCGTTCCGACGCTCGACGTCGTCGCGCAAGACGACGAGCTCTTTCTCGTTCTCGAATACGTACACGGCGAGACGATGTCACAGCTCATCAAGGCGGTAAACGCCCAAGGGATGCGCATTCCTCCTTCGTTCGGAGCGAGCATCGTGTGCGGGATGCTGCACGGCCTGCACGCCGCACACAACGTCAAGAACGAAAAGGGACAAGCCCTCGGGCTCGTGCACCGTGACGTGTCGCCGCAGAATGTGCTGGTGGGAACCGACGGTGTCGCTCGCCTGCTCGACTTCGGCGTCGCAAAGGCGGGCGGACGCATGCAAGTCACGAGCAACGGGCAGGTGAAGGGCAAGCTCGCGTACATGGCGCCCGAGCAGATGGGCGGAACGGTGACGCCGCAATCCGACGTGTATTCGGCGGCGGCCGTGCTTTGGGAGGCACTCACGTGCCAGCGGCTCTTCCAGAACCTGACCTGGATGAACATTGCGCAGGTCATCATGTCGCGGAAAATCGAGCCGCCGAGCTCGATTCGCCACGACCTCCCGAAGGCGCTCGACGAGGTCGTTCTGCGGGGGCTCGAGAAAGATCCGCGCAACCGATTTTCGTCGGCCCGCGAAATGGCTCTGGCCATCGAGAATTGCATCGACATCGCCACGACGCACGAGGTGGGTGAGTGGGTCGAGCGCACCGCGCACGTCGTGCTCGGCGAGCGAGCCCAGAGGATCGCCGACATCGAGAGTCGAATGTCGGAGTCGAAGTTGGTCGCCGCTTCGATGTCGCTCGACGAGGGCGCGCCGACCTTCGAATCTCCCGCCGATGCGGAGAGCGCCTTCACCGCCACGCGTCGCGAAAATACCCGCCCACCCATACCGTCTCAGCTCACGATCCGCGATGAGGTCACCGAGGGGACGCCGGGCACCCAGCTCACGCAGATTTCGTCGCGGGAACTCGCGCAGACCGAAAAAAAACACGTCTCCCTGCGACGAAGGGTAGCGGCGCTGTCGATCGCCCTCGCAGCCCTCGCCTTCGTCGTCTTGCTCTTCAGCCAGAGTGCCGGACCGCCTTCCACCGCGAGCACCGGGGTGGCGCCGATCCCCGTCGCGACGGTCGCCGACATCGCGTCCGCCGCACCGGAGATCGCGCCCCCGCAAGAATCGACGCCCGAGTCGGCCAAGCCCACCGAGTCGGCCAAGCCCACCGAGTCGGCCGTCGCGGACCCTGGCACCGTCGGCAGCCGCGGCCCCACGAAGAGATCGGCGGTGCCCGCGAAACGCGCGGGATGCAACCCGCCCTACACCATCGACGAACATCACATCCGACGGATCAAGCCCCAGTGCCTCTAGCAGCTCGCGCGCTTTCTCTCTTTGGGTGCTCTGCCCTCGCCCTCGTTGCGACCATCTGTGCCAGGGCCACGGACGCCCTCGCATTCGACAAGCAAACATGCGCCTCTGCCTACGAAACGGCGCAACAGCTCCGGGCCGATCTGAAAATGCGGCGCGCCCGCGAGCAGCTCTTGGTGTGCGGCCATAGCACTTGCCCATCGGTGGTGACGACCGACTGCAACGCGTGGCTCAAGGAAGTGGATCAATCCCTTTCCTCGGTCGTCTTTCACGCCGTCGACAGGCGCGGGCAGCCCCTCACCGACGTCCGCGTTTCGATGGACGGCGAGCTCCTCCGCGATCACCTCGACGACATCGCCGTCATGGTCGATCCCGGCCAGCATACGTTTCGATTCGACGCCGACGGCATCGTCTCCTTCGAGGTCGAGCAGATGCTCCGCCGCGGTGAGCGCGGCCGGCCCATCGACGTCACCTTGCAGCCGCGCGAAGAGGATCTCGCCAGGGCTCCCGAACCCGCGCGGGTGACCAGCGTTGGAGCGCCGCCCGAAAAGAAGAACGACGCGGAGAGGCCAGCCAGCCCCGCACCGACCGATTGGACGAGCGTCTACGTGACGAGCGGCGTGGGCGTCGTCGCCCTTTCGAGCTTCGCGTTCTTTGGCGTGATGGGCACGAGCGACGCCAAGAAACTTCGTGACACGTGCGCGCCGACCTGTCCCGACGCCGACGTGAGCGCCGCCCGCACGAAGCTCGTCGCCGCCAACATCTCGCTCGGCGTCGGCATCGCCGCGCTCGGCGTTGCCGGTATCTTGCTGCTCACGCAAGGCGCGAACCGTAGCCCCGCAAAGAGCGCCTTTTCGCTCGACCTCCGGCCGGCGGCGCTCGGCGCCGGCGCCGAGTTTGCAGCCACTTTCGTGACGCCCTAGAACACCGAACGGTTTGAGCGTTCGGTGTGTTTTCTAGGTTCTTTTCGCCGGGGGCTTCGCCCCCATCCCCCGCCGAATCGGTTGACGTTTTCAAACCGATTGTTGTTCTAGCGCCCATCACGCGGGCGCTCGGGGGACGTGTCTCCCCGCCCGGGCGGTGCTATGAACCGCCGCATGAAGCTTCGCACGCTCGCTCTGGCGCTTTTCGGAATTTCACCCTTCTTTTTTGCCTGTGGCCCCAAAGAATACGTCCGCGGTTCGCACGAACCGGGGATCGACTCGCCGGCCATGGGCACCGGGCTCGACAAGCAAGACATCCAGCAGATGCTCAAAGAGAACCTGAACAACCTTCGGACATCGCCGGTGATGGACACCTGGCGCCAAGGTCGCGGCAAGACAGTGGTGGCCGTCTTCCCGTTCTCGAACGAGACGAGCGAGCACATCGAGTCGCAGCTGCAAGCAATCCTGAGTGAGGCGGAGACCTGGCTCGTCGAATCGAACACCGTCACGGTCGTTGCCCGCGATCGGCAGAACCAAATGATCGCGGAAATCGAGGGCTCGCGAAACCCCGTCTTCAACCCCGCCCACGTAGCTCAATACGGCAAACAAATGGGGGCGCAGTATTTCTTGACCGGCAAGGTGCAGACGTCGGACGAGCGCACCGAAGATCAGCGGCGGCTCCAGTATTTCTTCTTCATGCAGGTGATCGAGATCGAGACCGGCGCCATCAAGTGGCAGCACAAGGCCTACGTCACCAAGTTGATGAGGTAGGGTTGACGCGCCTGCCGGACTCTTCGGTCCTCGCGTCGGGGCTCGGGCTTCTGCTCGCGCTCGCCGCGTGCGGCGGACACGAGCTGAAGACTCTCCCCATGCGCACGGCGCTGGACGCGGGGCAGCCGCGGTCTGCCATCGCCGAGCTTAACCGCGCGCTCGACGTCGCGAGCGACAAGGATTTGCCGAAGAAGATCGAGGGCGACAACGCGTTGCTCGTGCTCGATCGCGGCACGATTCAACAGTCGCTCGCGCAGTTCAAGTTGAGCCAGCAAGATCTGCAAGCGTCGGACAAGGCCATCGACATGCTCGACCTGGCGCACAACGCGGGTGATTCGATCGGCGAATACGTGTTCTCGGGCTCATCGGGGCGCTACGTGGCGCCTCCGTACGAGAAGCTCCTCATCAACACGCTCAATATGATCAATTACCTCGAGACCGGCGACCTCGAAGGGGCCAGGGTCGAGGCGCGCAGGCTCAGTGTCATTCAGCGCTACGTGCGCGAGCAGCTCCACGAACGAGAGAACGCCATCCTCGGCCTCGGCGGCTTTTTGGCCGGTTTCGTCTACGAAAAGAGCGGCGACGCCGACGAGGCGCTCCGATATTACGACGAAGCGTTGCAGTTCGCGCGCTACCGCAGCCTATCGGAGGCGCTCAAGGCGCTCGCGGCGCGCGCCACCTACCGGAGCCCACGCATTGAGCTCGCCATCGCCGCCGCCTCGGACCAAAAACGAGGCAACGAGACGGACGGCGATCTCGTTTGCGTCGTTGGATACGGGCGCGTACCGCACAAGATCCCCAAGCGGATTCCCATCGGCCTGGCGCTGACGCTCGTCTCCGGCGACATCCACCCTCGCGATCTGGGAGCGGCCAACCGCCTTGCGGCGCAAGGCCTCGTCACCTGGGTGAACTATCCAACGCTCGCTCCCGACCAAGGGAGCTACGGCGTACCCTCGTGCACCGTCGACGGCGTCGCCGTGGCGATGGAAGAGGCCGTCGACGTGTCTTCGCAGGTGCGGTCCGAATGGGCGAAGATCGAGGGCAAGATCATCCTCAGCGCAATTACGCGGCTGCTCGCGCGCTTCGCCGTCGGCGAGGGCATCCGCCAGGCCGGCGGCAAGGAGAGCCCCCTCGCCTTTCTAGCGGCGCTCGGCGCGCAGGCAACGCTGACAGCGCTCGACACCCCCGACACGCGCAGCTGGGAGACCCTCCCCGCGCGCGTGGCGGTCGGCCGCGTGCGGATCGCCGCGGGCAAACACACGGTGGTTGTTTCGGGGCGCGCGGCTACGCGATCGCAGGCCGTACAAATCGGAGCGGGCGGGTTTGCCGTCGTCTCGCTGCAGTCGCTGCGATAGCTGTCAGCCGCTCGTGCGCGATCGCGAGCGGGGTACCGCGGCCCTGCCAGCGCGGAGATCGTCGAGCAGGGTCGAGTATGCCGCGCGATCGAGGGGCAACGCGACGGCGCGGTCGCGCAAGCTCGACAGCGTGATGGCGTTGGCCAGCTCGAGCGACATGAGGCCGTCGTGCCCGTCGCAACGCGGGCGCTTGCCGTGGCGGATGGCGGCCGCGAAGTCTTCATGCACGGCCACGTGCCCGCGCGAGCGGGCAAAGATCGCGGCGCGCTCCGTGCCGAGACCGAGCGGTGCCCGGTCGGCCGCAATGTGCTCGCCGAGAGGCGTTTCGAGGCGAACGACGGTGAGCTCGTCGCCCGTCAGCTTGAGCACCGCGCGATCGCCGACGATCTCGAGGCCGCTGGCGGCGCCGGCTTCGGCGGTGCTCACCGTGACATACCCGATGGCGCCACCTTCGTACTCGAGCATCGCGTGCGCCGTGTCTTCGCACTCCATCGCGTGCAGCCGAGTTCGGGTCACACCCCACACTCGCGACGGCATCCCGGCAACGTGGCAGAGGACGTCGAGGGCGTGCTGTGCCTGGTTCACGAGCACGCCACCTCCCTCCCCTTGCCAGGTGCCCCGCCACGACGCCGAACGATAGTAGGCTGCGTTGCGGATGCGCGATTCGACCGCGAGAACGCGCACCATCGCGCCGAGCTCGCCGCGCCCGATGAAAGCACGCGCGCGCTCCACGGCGGGCCTGAAACGCTCCTGGAAGTTCACCGCCAGCACGCGCTCCCGCTCCTCGGCGAAGCGGACCAGCTCGTCGCCGTCAGCGACGTCGATGGCGAGGGGCTTCTCCACGAGGACATGCGCCCCCTCGGCCAAACAGTCTTTGGCCTGCGGCGCGTGCAGCGGGTGCGGGGTACAAATGACGGCGGCGTCGGGTCGAAGCTCGGCGAGCAGCGCACGGTGGTCGGCGAAGAAGGCGCACCGCGCCTCGCGAGCGCGCGACTCGCCGCGCGCTCGGTCGATGTCGCACATCCCGACGAGAACCGCGCCAGGGATCTCGGAGATCGCCTCCGTGTGCGCCTTGGCGATGGTCGCGGCGCCGCCGAGGAGCACGTAGCGAAGCGGCGCCTCGGCTCGGCCCGCTTGCGCGCGTTCGCTCATGTCAGCCGTGGACCGCCCCAGCCATGAGCACGGTTTCGGGCGCGCCCGTGGTGCTTCCGCCGGCTTTCTCGCGCGATACCGCGAAGGCGTCGGGAAACGGGCCGTCGAGAAGCGCGGGATCGATCTCCAAGACGGCGCCACCGCCCGCCGTGGCCTTCATCAAGCCGGCCGCCTTGGGCGGCTCCTTGCCACGAATGAGCCACAGTTCGAAATCTTTGCCAGGCTCGGGCGCCATGGCGCTGGCGACGACGATGGTTCGCCTATCGGCAACGTTGACGATGGCGCTGGCGCGGTAAGATTGACCGGCGACCGGCTCGAGCGCCACGACCTTCGTGGAAGGCTTTTCGAGGAGCGCGATCGCGCCTTTCTGCCAATTGGCGCTGCCCTCGACGCGGCGGAGCTCGAGCAAGCATCGGTCGCGCTCGGCAAGCCCGGCCCGAGCCTCGGCGAGGAGCTGATCGGACTTGTCGGCTCGCTCGATTTGCCGCGCGCGATCGTCGTGGACGAAAAAGAGCGCGACGGCAGCAGCAGCCGCGAGCGCGTAGCCCACTGTCTCTCGTATTTGCGCGGCCCTTCGGGGCGACGCCGGCGCGACACCAATTCGTTGGGCAATGTCATTCCACACCCTCTGGCTCGGCTGGACGGGGGCGAGCGCGAGCGCCAGGCGCGCGACGGTGAGCCGCGCCTCGAGGGCAAGAGCCCCGCAACCTTCGTGGGCGATTGCTTCGGCCAGGTGGGACTCCATGCGCGCAGCTTCGCTCGGCTCGAGCGCGCCGAGGGCCCACGCGTGGACCTGTTCTTTGAAGTCCGAACAGTTCATGCGGCCCCTTCTCGGCCGGCGCCGAGGAGATCGGCTAGCTTGGCCATGGCAAGTCGAACGCGCGTCTTGATGGTTCCCAGCGGCTCGTCGATATTTTGGGCGATTTCGCTCTGCGTGAGCCCCTCGAAGTAGGCAAGCTCGATGACTCTCCTCTGCTCGGCCGGCAGCGCCCCCAACGCAGCGAGCACGCGTTCGCGATCGCGCCTCTGCTCGGTGAGCTCGAGCGGAGCGGGCGCCGTGTCGTCGATCGGCTCGGCGCGGGCTCCCTCGGCCGCTCGGGCCGACGTCCCCTTGGCACGCAGGCGATCGATGGCGCGGTTGCGCGTCATCGTGATGACCCAAGCGGCGGCCCCGCCCCGCCCGGGTTCGAACTGGCGAGCTCGCTTCCAGACGTCGAGGAAGGTCTCCTGGACGACGTCTTCCGCTTCTCCGCGGTCTTTGAGCAGCCGCAGGGCCACCGCCATGCAACGACCCGACACCTGGCCGTAGAAGGTCTCGAGCGCCCGGGGATCACCCGCCGCGATGCGGCGAAGAAGCTTCTCGTCTTCGTCCCTCGCGCCGAGGAGGACGACCGCGAAGATGTACGATACCCAGCTCAAGGTGGCCGCAGCATGCACGTTCGCATACCGCGGAGCAACGCCCGAGGTCGCCAAGCATCGAATTTCGCGGACGACGGCGTAAAGGGCCTGGGCGGCGCGCATGAACTTCTCTCTATATACGGCGCGAAGGCGCGATCGGATCTGTCGCGCCGCGACGGTGGTGCCCTGCCTTGCTCCGGCGGGGCAGGGCGAAGCCCCCGGTGAAAAGGAACGTAGAACACCCGAACGGTCTTGACCGTTCGGTGTTCTACGGGAGCCCGGCCCCGAACGCGGCGGGCTCGTGTGACGCGAACTCGGCGACGTCGCGAGCGGCGAAGGCGGCGCGCTCGCCGCCGAGCTTGGCGTAGCAACCCGAGCGCCACTCCAAGACGTCCTTTCGCCAAGGGACGTGCGGCTCGAAGAGCGCCAGGGTGGCTTCGCACGACTCGTCGACCTTGCCGTGCATCGCGAGCCTGAGCATGGCGCTCGTGCGGCTCTCCTCGTGTAGGTAGACCGGCAGGGGGTGCCGGAGGGCGTCATACATCCGCGTCGCCAGCGCCGGCTCGGCGGCGACGATCTCGTCGATCGTGGTGAAGGCGTGCCTCGTGACGATGGCCCAGGACCACACGTCTTGGCGGTGGCGCGCGAACATCCGCTCGATGGCGCGAGCCGCCTCCTCGTGCCTTCCGCGGCGCTCGAGCAAGCGCGCTTCGATACCTTCGGCCTCGGTCGGCTGATGAACGCGCAGCTTGTCGATGTAGGGCCGCGCGCGTTCGTCGCCTGCGCTCGCGAGCCCTTCGGCCAGCGCGGCGAGTTCGGTGGGCGTCGCCGGCTCCTGTTTTTGCGAAAGCCAATGCGCGCTGGTCTTGGCCGGTTCGCCGTCGACGAAGCGCGCGAGCGCCAAAACTCGGGCCTTCCTGGCAGGATCGAAGTGGTCCGGCGGAACGGGGGTCTCGTCCTCGGACGCCAGAAACCCGTACCACTGTTCGTCAACGCGATCCCAGTCGAGCGCGCCCAGAAAGCGCCCCGGGCGATGCTCGCCTCGCTCGAACGCGAGCCCACGGATTTCTTTGCCGCCGAGCGCGTCGTTGTCGGCGGCCATGCGCGCAAAACCGAACTCGACGAGCGTGCGATCATCGGTGTTGAGTCGATTGCCCTCGGCCTTGCCGATGGCCTGGGCCATCGAATCGCGGGCCACGTAGTGCGCGAAGAACCCTTCGATGTCGACCGCCCTCCAAGCCGACGATAGTGCCGAGCGGTAGGGTTCTTCGGCGATGCGCTTTCGTAGTCCTTCTGCGTCGTACGAGATCGGGTGGCGAGAAGCCACGAGGAGCAGGTCGTTGGCCGCGAGCTCCCACGTTTCAATAGAACCGAACTCGGAGCCGAGCGTCGCGTAGATCGTGCGAACGGCCTGCGCGTCGACGTTGTAGGCCTGAACCCACTGTAAGAAGAGGCCGTCGTCGCGGAGGCGTGAGCGAACGGCATCGTAGTATTCGCGCGTGAAGAGCGAGGCGATTCCCGCACGGTAGGGGTTCGACGGCTCGGAGAAGACGATGTCGTATCTCTCCGGTGTCGTCAGCAATACCTCGCGCGCATCGCCGATGGTGACATGGACCTTGGGGTTTTCCATGACGTTGCGATTGACGCTGACGCATGCCGCCGCCACGGCGCGAATGACGGGCTCGAACTCCACCACGTCGACGCGATCGATGCTGGGAACCGACGCGAGCCATCCGGCCGTGCTGCCAGTTCCAAGACCGATGACGAGCGCCTTCTTGGGATTCGGGTGCAAAATGCCGCCGACCAAGCCCCCCATGACCTGCGTCGCCGCGTCGCCGCGTGCGCTGCCGTCGATCTTGCCGTTGACGATGAACGCCCAACCCTGCGCGTTGCTCAGCGCGACGCTGCTTTCGACCCCCTCGGCCTCCCATTTGAGCGCGCGACGTTCGTCGTTGGCCCACGCGCGGAGCGCGGTCTCCGACGAGGTCACCTCGGCATCGACGCGCCCCACGCCGATCGGGCTGTGCCGCCACACAGCCGTCGGCCCCGTCGCCCGAAGCATGGCAACGAGCGCCGCACAAGCCGCGATCGCTCCGGCGTATCGTCCCCACCGCGAACCCTCGCGACGGCTCTTGGCGGTCGAGAGCGCGATGGCGGCGACGCCCAAGAGCGCGAGGATGCCGAGCGTCGCACGCCAACAGCCGGGGGCCGTGAGCATCGGGAGCAGGCCGAACCCCCCCCCGAGCGATCCTGCGATCGCGCCGAGCGTGTTGAACGCGTAGGCAAGGCCGATCTGCTTGCCTACGTGATCGCGCCCGTGACCGAGCAAGCCGATGAGGAGCGGGAACTGCACGCCCGCCACGAAGGCCGCCGGGAAGACGACGAGCAGCGTGATGGCCGACCAACCACACAAGAGCCCGGAGAAACCAAAGAGCCCGAGCGATCGCACAAGGAGCGTGAGAACGGCGACGCGATCGCCGAGCGCGTAGGGCACCGCCATGAGAACCGCCTCGAGCAAGCAGGTCGTGGCGAATCCGTGCAGCGTAGCGGCGCGCCCGCTCCCGAAGACCGCATAGCAGGCGCCGCCCAAACCGATGCCGAGCAGCGCAACGGCGAGGATGAGGCCGAACGTGAAGACCGTACCGCCGAGGATGGGCCCGAGCATCCGGTACCAAACCATCTCCATCAGGAAGAAGGCGAACCCCACGATGCAAGCGGCGGCGAGCGAGAACCACGCGGGCGCCGGGTTGGTGAGATCTTCGGTGTCGGCGGTAGGGCTCGCCTCGGCGCGAGACGGGTGCGCCGCGGGCCCGCGCTGGCCCACGCGGCGCGCGATGGCGGCGATCGCCAAGTTCACCGCGCAAGCGAGCCAGAGGGTACCTCGCGTTCCAATCACTTCGAGCAGGTAGAACGTCGCGAGGGCACATCCGGCTACGGCGCCGAGCGTGTTGACTCCGTAGAGGAGGGCCGTGCTGCGACGGGCGCCGTCGCCGGCTTCGACTCCGCGGGCCGCCGCCGGCAGCGTGCCGCCCATGAGGAACGTCGGCACCA
>DATEMX010000701.1:0-7261 GCA_035275365.1 Polyangiaceae bacterium
CTCGCAAAGGTGTTCGTCGAAATGACGCGAGCTGAAACCGCCGCCGTATACATTCCTGCGTCGGAAGGGTCATCGGAGCTCGTCCAGGCCGGCCTCGTGGGGCGTTTGCCCAACGCGCCGACATTTTCCGACGAAATGGGCCTCGTGACGTTCGCGCAAAGCAGCGGGTGCGAGGTGATCCCGCTCACCGTGCAGAAGCTCGCCGAAGGCCACGTGCTCTTGCATGGCCTTCCCGGTGCGTGGGCCGCGTCGGATCGTTCGGCGGCCGAGCTCATGGCGGGGCAGTCGGCGACCACGCTCGCGCTTCTCGGCGAACGTGAGCGTTCGACGCGCGGGGCCATCAAGGATCAGACGACGAGCGCCTACACCTTCGCCTATTTCGTGGACATCGCCGGTCGCGAGATCGACAAGGCGCGTCGCTACGGCAGGCGATTTGCGCTGGCGACCATCGCCCTCGACGAAAGCGAAGCGAACACCTCGACCGATCTCGCGGAGGTGATCCTGAGCGCAGTTCGCGACACCGACGTGCTCGCGCGCGTCGACGAGCGTGAGTTCTATCTCTTGATGCCGGAGACGGGCGGCGTCGGCGCCCAGAGTTGTCGTCGGCGCGTTCTTCAGTCGGCGTCGGCGCGGGCCGGGCGCCCGGGCTCCTGGGGTGTGCCCGCGGCGCTGTCGATCGGGGTCGCTACCTATCCTCACGACGGCACCGATCTCTCCAAGTTGCTTCGAGCGGCCAAGCGCCGCGCCGAGATGTCACGTCGGTCGGTCGTTCGTGCGAGCAACTTGGACGGCCTCTCGCTGCCCGCCCTCGTCGACGAGCTCATGCTTCGCGGCGAGGCCATCGGCGCGGAGCCTGACTTCGAGGGCGCGCGACCCATCGAGCTGTCGCTCCGCGAAGCCATCGATCTCGCCATTTCGGCCGTTTCGGAGGCCATGCGCGGCGGTCCCACTTTCGTGGCGGTGGCGCATCATCCCGAGCTCGGTCTGAGCTCGTCGGTGCGCGCTCACCTCGGACACGAGAAGGAGGGTTTGGCGCTGCACATCCTCGATCTTCGCGCCGCTCAGGGCTGCGAAGATTTGCAGGTCTTGACCGTCATCGCCGAGCATGGCGCCTATCTCTTGGTGGGCCGCTCGGACGGTATTGGTATGCGCGGCGTTCACGGATCCGACCCGATTTTGGTCGATCTCATCACCCTGCGGTCGGGACAGACCGCGGGTGTGCGGCTCTTGGATTGAGGGGGCGATTTGGCGCGCAGAGTTCTTCTGGTCGATCCGGATCTCGATGCCCTCGGTGAGCTCTCGGCCGCGCTGCGCGGCAATGGGTTCACGGTGCATTTGGCCGACAACATCGCGAGCGGTATCGAGCGGGCCAAGCAGACGAAGCCCGACGTGATCCTCGTCTCGGACGCGCTGTGCCAGCCGCCGGAATTGGCCGAACACCTCCGACGCGACCCCGAGCTCGCCGGCGTTGCTGCGCTCGTCTTGGTGAACGGTCAAGGTGGCGGAGATTTGCCCCTCGGATACGCGCCGCGCGGCGTGCTCGATCAATTGATGGCCAAAATCGTCGCGGCTCCACCACGCTCGGTGGCCGTTGAAGCCTCGCAGGGCGAGGTCCGTGGCGATCTCTCGCAGGTACCGCTCATCGACCTTCTCCAGCTCTTGTCGATGAACCGGCGTACGGGGATCTTGTCGGTGACGACTGCCGTCGGCGCTGGCGAAGTGCGGATCGCGGAAGGCGACGTGATCGACGCCGTTTATCGTCGGCTCGAAGGCGAAAAGGCCCTCTATCGCCTGGTCGGCGAACGCGAGGGCAGTTTTGCCTTCGTGCCAGGAGGTACCGTGGCGCTCCGACGGATCACCATTGGTACCGCCATGCTCGTGATGGACGCCATGCGTCAGCTCGACGAAGGCGCTCGCTTGCGCGTCGAGCTCGCTCCGGGCGGCGACGCGCTCATCGCCGCCGAGCTGCCCGCCGAAAACGCTTCGAAAATCGAGCGCGAAGTCATGCAGCTCTTGCAGACTCCGCACTCCGTCGACGAGGTGCTCGACGAGGTGCAGGCGCCCGATTTGGAGGTCCTGCAGGCGATGCGGACGCTCTCGCTTCGCGGCGTGCTGCGCAAGATCCCGCGCGCCGCGCTGGTGACGCGCCTGGCGAGCGACGATCGCTTGCAGATGCTGCGCGCCCTGGTGACGCGTTTGGCGCGAGAGGGCTTCGGCGGGGCGCCGCGGGTGGCGATAGCGGCGCTCCCGCATCGCCTCGCCTCGCTGGCGGCAGCGATCTTACGCATCGAAGACGCGATCCCTCCGTTCGACGCTTCGCCGCTGGCACCCGTGCCGCACCTCTTGGCGACGCTTCGCTTCGGCGAAACCGTCGAGCTCAACGTCATGGGGCTGCCCATCGTCGGCAAGTTCGCTCCCTTGTGGGCGCTCGCACTTCCGTCGATGGGCGCCGTCGTGCGGCTCGACTCGACCGATTGCCCCGAGTTCGATGCTGCCTGCGCGGCCGCGGAGATTCCCGTTTTGCACGCGGCCGCGCTACTGGGCGAGGTCGAAGAAGGCGATCCCGCGCAGGTGGCGGCGCTCTTGCGGGTCACGCTGGAGACTGCCGCCGGGAGCTAGGGTCGAGACATGATCATCGGGGTGCCGAAAGAGATCAAAACCCGCGAGTACCGAGTCGGAATGACGCCGGCGGGCGTTCGTCAGTTGCGGAAGCGGGGGCACGCCGTGCACGTGGAAGCGGGCGCCGGTATCGGGAGTGGCATCACGGACGAGCAATACCAGCACGCGGGGGCCGTCATCGTGAGTGCGGCTGCCGATGCCTGGGGCGCCGAGATGGTCGTCAAGGTGAAGGAGCCGCAAGCATCCGAGTATGGCTTCTTTCGCCCGGGGCTCGTGCTCTACACCTACTTGCATCTGGCGGCCGAACCGCTCCTCACGCGCAAGCTCGCCGAGCAAAAAGTGACGAGCATCGCCTATGAGACCATCCAGCTCGAAGACGGCTCGTTGCCGCTCTTGCGGCCGATGAGCGAAGTGGCGGGTCGCATGGCGGTGCAGGTGGGGGCCACCTGCCTCGAAAAGGAGCGCGGCGGCAAAGGGGTGCTCCTCGGCGGCGTGCCGGGCACGCGGCGCGGGCGCGTCGTCATTTTGGGCGGCGGCGTGGTGGGTCGAAACGCAGCGACGATCGCCATCGGAATGGGTGCCCAGGTTACCGTCGTCGACGTGCGCGCAGAGACGATGAGCTACCTCGAAGACGTCTTCGGCGGCGCGGTCGAGACGCTCTATTCGAACCCGAGCAACATCGAGGACGCCGTGCGCCGCGCCGATCTCGTCATCGGCGCCGTGCTCGTCACGGGCGCCGTGGCCCCCAAGTTGGTCACGGGCGACATGATCGCCGACATGGAACCGGGCAGCGTGGTCGTCGACGTTGCCGTCGATCAAGGTGGATGCATCGAGACCTGCCGCCCGACCGATCACGACCACCCGACGTACGAGGTGCACAGCGTCGTGCACTATTGCGTGCCCAACATGCCCGGCGCCGTCGCACAAACGAGCACTTGGGCGCTCACCAACACCACCATTCGCTACGCCGAACGCATCGCCGTGAACGGCCTCGTTCGCTCGCTGAAGAACGATCCCGCGCTGGCGCTCGGCGTCAACACCTACGCAGGCCACGTGACCTATGGGCCGGTCGGTGAAGCGCACGGTATGCCCCACGAGCCGCTCGCCGGGCTCCTGTGAAGATCGCGATCTTGCCGGGTGACGGAATCGGCGTCGACGTCATCCGCGAGGCGCGAGCGTTGCTCGAGGTTTACCGGGACGAAGCGGGGCTGCCGCTCGAGCTTTGGGATCTCGATCTCGGCGCCGAGCGGTATTTGCGTGACGGCGTCACCATGCCCGTCGAGGTGCTGGCCGAGATCAAAGACGGCTGCGCCGCCGTGCTCCTCGGTGCTCTGGGCGATCCGCGCGTGCCGAAGCTGGAGCATGCGCGCGATATCTTGTTCGGCATCCGCTTCGGCTGCGATCTTTACGCCAACGTTCGCCCCGTGCGCGCGCTCTCCAACAATGTCGTACCGCTCAAGCACAAGCGCGCCGAGCAAGTCGATTTCGTGGTGTTTCGCGAGAACACCGAGGGCGCTTACGCGGACCTCGGAGGACACGTGCGGCGCGGAACCGCGCAGGAAATCGCCGTGAGCGAGGACGTGAGCACGCGGTACGGTGTCGAGCGAATCATCGTGGCTGCGTTCGAATTTGCGCGCCGCGCAGGCAAGGCGCGCGTGCACATGGCAGACAAGTCGAACGCCATCCGCGCGCACGAGCTCTGGCTGCGCGTCTTCCACGAGGTGCGCGAGCGATACCCGGAGATCGAAACCGTGCACATGTACATCGATGCCCTCTGTCTCCGCATCGTTCAGGCGCCCGAGGAGTTCGACGTCATCGTCACCAACAACCTTTTCGGCGACATCGTCACCGATCTCGCGGCGGCCTTGCAGGGAGGCTTGGGGATGGCGGCCAGCGCCAACGTGCACGCGTCGGACCCCAAGCGTGTGGCGATGTTCGAGCCCGTTCACGGGTCCGCGCCGCCGCTCGCGGGACAAGATGCAGCCAACCCGTTCGCGTCGTTCTTGACGGTAGGGATGATGCTGGCGCACCTCGGGTGGCCTGACGAGGAACGTCGAATCGAGGAGGTGCTGCGGCGAGCTCTCGGCGAAGGACAATGCACGCGCGATGTCCAAGGCACGCTGGGGACGAAGGCTGCCGGCGCCTGGGTTCGTGAGGAGATCCGGCGTTCGCTCGGCGCGGGTGCGTAACCCAGCGAAACACGCCTCATTTGGTCTATGCTACGTGGCCCATGGCGGACACCACGTCGGGTGATAGGGACATGAGCCCCGAGGAGGCCCGCGCCGCCCGAATTGGCAGCGCCCGCTCGGACTTCGTTTCCAGCCTCGGTCGGCGCGTCGCGGAGCTCCGCCACAGTTTGGCGGGGCTCGAGCAGGATCCGATTTCGCAGCGCTTGCGCGACGAGCTTCGAAGGCGTGTCCACGCGCTCTCGGCGGGTGCACGGCTGCTCCGGTTTTCGAGCATGGCCACGGCGCTGGCCGAAGCGTCGCGCGTGCTCGATCGGGGGGCGACTCAGGGCGGGCTCGAACGGTCGGAGCTTCGGGCCATCGGCGAGATCGTCGATTCGCTGCCCTCGCTCGCGTGGAACGAGCCCACCCACGAACAGCGCCAGACAGAACGCCCGCCCGCGGCCGATCCGATAGGCGAAAGAGGAACGGTTCCTCCGACGATCCTCGTCGTGGGACCTTCGGGGCTTTTTGACGCCATCACGCACGCCATCGATCAGCGAGGCACGACCGACGTGGAGTGCGAGCGAACCGACGCTGCCACGGCGGGCCTCGAGCTGGCGCGGGCGCTTGCCCCCGACGTCACCGTGGTCGACACCGATTTGCCGGGCGTAAGAGAGCTCGTCGAGAAGCTCGTGCGCGATCCTCTCACCGAACCGATGCCGCTCGTGGTGGTCGGCACTTGGTCGACGCCCGAAGACGGCGGCAAGTGGATCGCGGCGGGCGCCTCGCGAGCGCTCGCAAAGCCCGTTTCACCGCACGAGCTGCGCAAGGCTTGCTTCGATTTGTGTGCTGGCGCCGAGAGGCAGTTTTCGCGGCCTTCGATGGGAGAGATCACCGTCGAAGAGCTGACGTCGCGGATCATGGACGAGGTCAAGCGGGGGCTACCCGACGCCCTTGTGCAAGGCAAGGCGACGCCGATCCAGCTTGGCGACGGGAGCGACATCCTCGCGGCCGTGTGGGGAGCGGTGGCGCGCATCCGCGATCTCGTGATGATCAAGAGCGCGGGGCGGGTGCGCTTCTCGGCGAGTGGTCCGGAGGGCGCCTTGCCAATCGCTCCTTGGTGGGGCGAGGGGCCGAAGGGCGCGCAGCGCGGCGCTGACGAGGGCGCGAAGGCCGACCTCGAATCGTCGCTCGAAGGGCGCCGCGTGGTGGTGGCCGACGACGATCCCGCCGTCACCTGGTTCATCGGAGGTGTCTTGCGGGCCGCGGGAGCTCAGGTGCGCGAGGCGCACGACGGCGATCGCGCGCTCGAGTTCTGCTATCGGCTGAGCCCCGATCTCGTGATTAGCGACGTGCTCATGCCGGGGCTCGACGGCTTTGCCTTATGCCGCGCGTTGAAGCGTGACATCGCACTTCGCGACGTTCCCGTGGTCCTGCTTTCGTGGAAAGAAGATCTCTTGCAGAGGCTCCGCGACTTGGGAGCCGACGCCGACGGCTATCTCCGCAAAGAGGCGAGCGCGGCCGCCATTTTGCAACGCGTCTACGAGGTGCTGCGCACGCGTGTACGCATCGAGTCGCGGCTCAAAGGCGAGGGTGAGGTGCGGGGCCGCCTCGACGGCGTAACGCCGCGCACGTTGCTTCAAGCGACCGCTCGCGCGCGCCCGGACGCCCGCCTCTGCATTCGCGATGCTTCGTTCCTCTACGAGGTGGAGCTGCGAGGGGGCGAGCCGAAGAGCGCGACACGGACGACGAGCGACGGTTCGTTCCAGCGCGGCAAAGACGTTTTCGGTGCCATGCTCGGGATTCGAGCGGGTCGCTTCGTCGTGTCGCGCTCGCATGGTTCGGCGCGCGGGACGCTCGTGGGCGACATGCACACGCAACTCGAGACGCCCATCGCCCACGCGCGCGCGGCGCTTCGCTTGCTCGGCGGTACGAGGTTGCTCGAGGTCCACAAAGTGAGCATCGCGCTCGATCGCGTGCTCGCGTACCTCGCCGCCACGCCCGAGCCGGCGCGATCCCTGGTTACGCGGCTCGCCAATGGCGCTTCGCCGCGCGGGCTCGTGTTGGGTAGCGAGGTCGCGCCAGCCGAGCTCGAAGACGTTCTCTGCGATCTTGCGACGCACGGCGCCATCGCCGGTGTCCAAGGCGCGGGAGGCGTCGACCTCTTGGGGCCGGCGCTGCAGCACGAGCTCGAGTCGATTCGTCGCGGGGGGACGCCCTCGAACCGGCCCGCCGAAGCGGCAAGGGTCGTTGTCGTCGATCGGAGCGGCAAAGCGACCGAAGCGCCAAAGTCGACGACGAAGGTCGAGATCCCCCGGCTCATGACGCCCAAGATCGACATCTCCAAGACGCCGCCTTCGAAGCCGCCGACGGCAAGCGCTCCGACGACGCTACCGGGGTCGACGACGCTGCCGGGGCCGACGACGCTGCCGGGGCCGACGACGCTGCCGGGGCCGACGACGCTGCCGTCGACG
>DATEMX010000702.1:0-2330 GCA_035275365.1 Polyangiaceae bacterium
CGAGCAAGGGAACCGCCATGAGGCCCACCACGCCGAGGTCCGCCACGAAGGGCAGCGTCCGTCGCGGCCCCCGCACGACGAGGAGCGCCGCCCCGAAGCAAAGCAGCAAGACGCCCAAATAGTATTGCGTGTAGATCGCCGCGACGGCGAGTGCCGTGAACGCCGCTCGCGCCCAGCGCGACGACGTGTCGCCGTAGGCGGAAAGGAAGGCCAAGAAGAGCGCCGCGCCGAGCAGGAGCACGAGGGCATAGACGCGAATTTCCGTGCCCGCCCAAACCACGAACGGATGCGTCGCCACCAGGGCGGCACCCCACGCCGGATCGACTCTGGGAAAGAGCCTTCGCGAGATCGCCCCGGCCGTGACGATGGCAAGGGCGCCGGACGCCGTCGACATGAGGCGCGCGAAGAACACCGACGAATCGAGCAGACGCCAGACCGAGAGCAACGCGAAATAGACGGGAGGCTGGAGCTCGAACCCGAGGGCCTGGCGCACGGCGTGGGCTACGGTGCCTTCGCTCGAGTGAAGGGAGTACATCTCGTCGCGCCACACGTTGAGTTCGAGCGACAACCAGGCGCAGAATACGACGTACCCGGCCGTCACCACCCCTATCTTCCAGTTGCCCCAGACGCTCTCGGGCGGCGTCTCGAGCTCCGGCGCGGAGCTCTGCTGAACGATCGCGGTGAGCGCCATGAATCCCCCCGATAACCATTTCACGCCCGCGCACGAACGGGCGAGAGGCCGGGGCTCTTCCTCCTCGCAACCCTTACATGAATCGCATTACCTTCTCGCTGGGCCTCATGGCGCGACCTCCTCGACGCATAGCAGTCGCGGAGGCGGCACACGATGCGCCCGGTCCGACACGGATGCAACGGAGCCACGTCACTCGAAAGCTGCGCGATGCACGGCGAGCGACGTCGTGAGCTCGGGGTGAAACGCGGCGCCGGTAACGTTGCCTTGCCGCACGAGAACCGGCTCTCGGCGGTGCGTCGCCAGCACGCAAACCTCTGGCCCCACCCGAGCGAGGCGCGGCGCTCGAATGAACACGAGCTCGAGCGCGCCGTCGTCGGACGTCGACACGAAGCTCTGCCGCTGGCGCCCGTAGGCGTTGCGCACGACGGCCACGTCGAGGAGCGCGAGGCTCGCTTGCTCGGGCGACGACACCTCGCGCGCCGCGAGGATGAGCCCCGCGCAGACGGCGAGGACGGGACGCCCGCTCGCCCCGAACGCGAGCAGCGCGTCACGCAATCGCAGCCGTTCGATGAGCGCGAGGTGAACGCTGCTCTCCCCTCCCGGAAGCACCAGGCCATCGGCCTCCGCGATCTCCTCGGGCGTGCGCGCTTCGAACGTCGCGTGTCCCAACTCGGCAAGCGGCCGCGCGTGGGCGGCAAAGGCGCCTTGCAACGCGAGCAACCCGACGCGCACGGCTAGGCTCCTCGAGCCGAGAGTCGGGCTTCTTCCGCGAGGGCGCCCGTCGCGATGCCCGGCATCGCCCGCCCTAGCCCGGTGGAGAACTCCAAGAGCTTCGCCGCGTCTTGCCAATGCGTCGTGGCCAGGACGATCGCTCGCGCACGCCGCGGAGCGTCGTCGGAAAGGAAGATCCCGCTGCCCACGAACACTGCCTCGGCGCCGAGCGCCATGCAGAGGGCCGCGTCGGCGGGCGTTGCGATGCCGCCCGCGGCGAACGAAGGCACGGGCAGGCGACCTTCGCGCGCGACCGACGCGACGAGACAGGCGGGCGCCCCGAGGTTCTTCGCCTCGCTCATGAGCTCCTCGCTCCCGAGCTGCCCGAGCCGCCGAATTTGCGCGCGGATCCTGCGCAAATGCTTGACGGCCTCGGCGATGTCACCCGTACCTGCCTCTCCTTTCGTGCGGATCATCGCGGCGCCTTCGCCGACGCGCCGCAGCGCCTCGCCGAGCTCGCGACACCCGCAGACGAACGGCACCGCGAAGGAGCGCTTGTCGATGTGAAACTCCTCGTCGGCCGGCGTGAGCACCTCGCTCTCGTCGATGAAGTCGACCTCGAGCGCTTCCAAGACGCGCGCCTCGACGAAGTGCCCGATGCGACACTTGGCCATGACGGGGATGCTCACGACCTTTTGGATGGCCTGGATGATCGCCGGATCGGTGGCGCGCGCGACACCCCCCTCCTTGCGGATTTGCGCGGGGACACGCTCGAGCGCCATCACCGCCGAGGCGCCCGCGTCTTCGGCGATCTTCGCTTGCTCGGGACCGGTGACATCCATGATCACGCCGCCCTTCAGCATCGTGGCGAGGCCAACCTTCGTCTCCAACGTCGACTCTTGCATGGCAATCTCCCTTGGCTACACGG
>DATEMX010000703.1:0-4378 GCA_035275365.1 Polyangiaceae bacterium
GCTCCTCCAGTCGCGGCTGCGCCGCCGGTCGTCGCGCCGCCCCAGGTTGTTGCACTCGCCGCGGGGACCTTTGATTTCCAGACGCCGACGCCAGCGCCTGCGGTGGTGGCGGCGGCAGCGCCTGCGGTGGTGGCGGCGGCCTCACGCCTTGCGCGGCCCGGCTCCAATTCGGCGGAGCTCGAGAAGAGCGATCCGCGACATCAGGCGGCGCGCCGGTTCGCGCGCCTTGCTGTCAGCGAGATCGTGCTCTACCACGAGGCCGACGTCGCGGCGGGTCGCGTCGCCAAGGACCTTTGGACACGGCTCTCCAAGGACATCAAGCTCTGTATCGAGAGCTACGAGAAACGCGTGCCCAAAGAGGTGCGCGATCAGCACGACCATCTCTACGACGAATTCGTGCGCCAGCTCGCCGAGTCGGACCCCGAAAAGTTAGGTCCGCACGCGCCCGGCTCCGCGCGCTGAAGCAGCTAGTCGACGAGAGGAATCGGCTGGCCCGGCGCTACAGTCTTTTGCGAAGGCGCTCGATTTCCGCCAGTGCTTTAGCAAGTTTCTGCTCTGCTTCATCGGCCCGGCTGCTCTCGCTCCGCGCACGCTCGGCTTCTCGTTCTGCCAGGCGTGCGGCCTCCTCACTCTTGGCGAGAACGTCTTCGAGCATGGCGTTCGCCCGGAGGAGGAGCTCCTCCGATTCCAAGACGCTGGCCGTGCCGAGGTAGAAGCGGATTCGTTCTCCTTCCACGGCTAGGTCGAGGCCAAGCACACGCGAATGATAGCGCCCGTCCTGCGGGACGACGGGCCGATAGCGTTGCGTCCCTTCAGAGAGCTGGTAGCCGACGAGGCGTGCGCGCTTCACCTCGAATACAAAGTATTCAGAGATTCCAAGTCGTGCGTAGCGCTCGACGTTGGTGGTGAGATCCTTGGTGCTGTCCCCATGCACGAGAATCTCGACCACGAAATCGAGCCCCTTTCCCTCGGCGCTGACGACCCACTTGTCTCGATCGTATGGTTCGACGTCGAGAACCGCCATGAGATCGGGGGCGAAGCGTCGCTCGTCCGGGTAGAAGACCGCCAGCTCCGAGGAGACGTAGACCTTTCGGCCGAGCTTGCGAAAAAAACCGCCGAGAGCATCGAGCCCACGTGCTTTGGCCTTGCGATGCTGATCCCCCTCGGGAGGTGCAAGATCCCAAGGGACTTCAGCAGGCAGCTCATTCACTACCCGCGCTCGCTCGTCGGAGGTAAGCGAGTCCCACAACTCGTGAGACGGCGCCCTAGGATCAGAAAGATCCGGATGGTACGGGGAACGTGTTACCACGAGGGCAAATCTAGCAGAGCGCGGAGCGGCGCGCCCGATTCCGGCAAGGCCGTCGGGCGAGCAGACCCTCAGAGAGCCCCTAAAGCGCTTTGGGGGCGGCGAGCTGGTCCAACGTGCCGGCGTAGCCGTTGCCGTAGCTCGTGACGGGAACATCCATCGCGTTGGAGAGCGTCGCGAGGAGCTTGTTGTGGGGGACGCCCGATTCGCTCTTCCAATATTCGCCCGATTTGGCGGCCCAACTGCCCAGGCGTACGACGCGGCCCGTGCCGAAATAGCCGCCGGCGCTTCCGATGAGCACGAAGGGCAGGCCGCCGACGAAGTGGCGCGAGCCTTCGTTCATGCCGTTGGCGACGGCGATGACGCTGTGATCGAGCGCCGTCTCCGCGCCCTCCGTGGTGGCGTCGAGCTGCGTCGCCAGGTTGGCGACCTGCGTGTAGTACCACCGGTCGATCTTGATTTTCTGCGCGTAGGCGTCGGGGCCCTCGTGGGCGACGCCGTGGTAGTCGGCGGTGACGTTGAGAAACGGAAATGATCCCGGGCCGTTGCCGTCGTTGGCGCCCCACACCATGCTGACGACGCGCGTGAGATCGCAGCGCATGGCCATCGCCGCGATGTCGCACATGGCCTTGATGACGTCTTGGAACTCCTTGCTCGTCGCGTTGGTCGTGGGCGCCGGGCATGTCTTGGAGTCTGCGCCGAGCTGTGTTTCGAGCTGGCGCATCGACGCGAGGTGCCCTTCGATCTTCGCGCGATCGTCTTTGCCCATGCGGGCCTGAAAATCGGTGAGCTCCTGCTTGACGAAATCGATCACGCTCTTCTTGCGAGCACGAAGGGCAATGAGCTTGTCCAATGGCATCGTGCTCGACGCGAAGAGGCTGTCGAAGAGCCGCTGCGGATTGCTCTCGCCGCTATTGCGTTGGCCCGCCGAGCGGTAGCTCGTCGAGTTGCCGCTCACGGCGACGTTCAAGAGTGGCAACGGCAAGCTCACTTGCTTGGCGATGGCGTCGGACACCGTTTGATCGAGCGACGGGCCGTCGGACGTGCAGTTCTGCCCGCCGGTGTTCTTGTAGGTGCCCGTGAAAATCACGGGATACGAAAAATGACCGTCGTAGTGATGCCCGGTGTCGATCATCTGTTTGTAGTCGAGGCCCGCGGCGACGAGCACCTTGGCCTTGAGCGGCGCGAGCGGCTGGAGCACCTGGTTCGACACGGGATCGTTGTCGCTCGCGGGAAAGAACGCGCTCTGGCAGATGCCGTTGGTCCAAGTGACGGTGACGAGCCGCTTGGGAAAGCCGCCGGGGGTCGCGGCGAGGGCGCGTTCGGCGTCGAGCAGCGGCAAGAAGCCGGCGCTGACGCCGAGCCCCCGCAAGAACGCGCGACGCGAAAGGCGCTGCCGGGTCGAATCGGTTTTGACGAGCATCACGGCACCACCTCTCCATCGGCGGGACTTCGGTAGCGAAACGATCGGCTCGACGCGATGGCGACGAGCAGATCGCGGACTTGGCTCTCGTGGGCAGCGAACCCCTGGGCGGCGTGATCGAGCGAGGCGTCGTCGGCCGATGTCTCGGCGCGGCCGAGCGCGAACCTCATCCATTGCGTCGTGAAGCAGTTTTGCACGGTGCGGCTCGCGGCGAGGATCTTCGAGAGCTCGACGGCGTCGGCGAAGTTCTTGGCGACGTCGTCGACCGTGATTTGCCCGGTGGAGTCGACCGCGCCGCCGTTGTCGGTCGTACGGTAGCGCCCGATGCCGTCGTAGTGCTCGAAGGCAAAGCCGATGGGATCCATGAGCCCGTGACACGCCTTGGCGCACGCGTTCTGGTCGTGCTCGGTGAAGCGTTGGCGCGTGGTGCCGCCCGCCGACGCCGCCTTGGCCGGCGGGACGTTGGCAGGGGGCGGCGGCAGCGTTCCGCAAAGGAGCTTCTCGTAGACGGCCTTGCCGCGGCGGACCGGGTGCGAGCCTTCGGTCGAGCCGGTGACGGTGAGGAAGCTGGGGTGGGTGAGGAGCCCTGTTCGCTGCGTGGTGTCGAGCGTCGCCCTCTGGAGGGCGCTGCTGGTGATCCCAGACGCGCCGTAGATGGGCGACAGCGCTTGGTTGAGGAAGGAGTAGTTTGCGCCGAGGAGCGTGCTCAGGCGCCCGCCGTCCTCGAAGACGACGTTCTTTGCGAACGCCGCCGTTTCACCGGCCATCGCCGCGGCGAGAGCCGGGTTGTATTCGGGGTAAATCTTCGGATCTTTCGGCTGAGTGGGCAGGCTGGCGAGCTCGAGGTATTCGGCAAAGAAGGCGCCTAGGCTCTCTTTGGCCTTGGTGTCGGCCAGCATGCGCGTGGCCTCCGCTTCGATTTCGGCGTCCGTCGAGAGGTGGCCCGAGGCGGCTGCGTCGAAGAGCGGTTGATCGGGCATCGAGCCCCAGAGAAAATACGAAAGACGCGAAGCGACCTCGTAGGGGCCGAGGCGAAGCACGGCGTCTTCCTTCGCCGGCGCTTCGTCGGGCGCTTTTTCCCAGTGGTAGAGGAAGGCGGGTGACTGCAGCATGGCCTCGATCATGAGGCCGATCGTGCTACTGAAGTCGAGCATCAGTTCCCCGCGACCGCTCGCATAGAGCGCCATCAGGTGGGTCGTCTCGGTAGCGGTGGGCGGGCGACGGAACGCTCGAAGTCCGAACGTTTGCACGAATTGGCGAGCACAAGCTTCGTCGCCCGTGGCCGCGTTGCAGGATACGAGCGAGGCGACCTTGCCCGCCGCCGCGCTCGCCAGAGCCTCGGCCGCGCTGCGGAGCAGATCGGCGTCGTGCGCCGAGACGAGATCGGCACGGCGAAAGAGAAAGGCTTGCTCCTTGTCGTCGGAGAACTGATCGGCGGGGTGCGTCGTGTCGCCGAGGAGATCGTGAACGGTGTTGTTGTATTCGCGGCGCGAGAGCCGAGCGAGTGGGCGTGGTCCGGCTGCTTTGGGATCGGCGTTACCGCCGCCGATTTGCCCTGGGCCCGAGCCGCCGGCCCCCGTGCTGCCCGTCGAGCCTGCCGTCGGTCTCTCGATGGCGTTCGGGTTGTCGATCGTTCCGGTGCAAGCGGC
>DATEMX010000704.1:0-2989 GCA_035275365.1 Polyangiaceae bacterium
GGTCGACGGAGCGCCGTGTGTTCACGTTGGCAATGTGGAGGGGAAAGAGGCCTAGAAACGGGGCGCCGCGTTCGGCCGACGCAGATGCGTCGGGCGCTACGAAAGCGATGTCATCGGGATCGCGTCGCGACGGCTCTTCGAGGATGGTCAGCGAAGGCAAAGGCGCCCGTCGCGCCTGCGCCGCCGCGCTGACCAAGCCGACTCCCACGAGAAGCATGGCGAACGTGTGAAATCCACGAACCACGGTGGAAATGCTATCCCACGATGCTCACAAATCCCACCGACCAAAAATCGGCGCACAACGAGCAATGATGTAGGTACCATTACTGCGGGGAGTCTTGGCATCGGCAGATCACGATCAGCAAAAATGACGCTAAGCCAACGTAAGATACGGCGAGGCCGTCGGAACTACGTCGTTCAAGCAAGACTGGCCGCGAAAGCCCCCAAAGCCTTGCTTCGCCGCAGCGAAAAATGTGCCTGTCCGGGTCAGGTTTCGTTGGGTCATGGCGGCTCCGACGATCGATCTGGTGGCGAGAAATCCCCCGCAGTAGTGGTAATCGCTATCGCGACACGCGCATCGGCCGGGCGATCGCCCTTGCCGCTTGGTTCCACAATGCGATTCCGCCGAGCAGACCCGCGACGTTGTCGATGATCTTGACGCGCTGGTTCTGCCTTATCTTCAGATATTTGGCGTTACCACCCCCGAGGTAGATGCGGCGCGGGTTCCAGATGGGTTCGATCTGCTCGACGACCTCGACCACGCGCTCGTTCCACTTCTTCTTGCCGACCTTTTCATAGGCCTTGCCGCCGACCCAATCCTCGTAGGTGTGGTCGCCGCGAAAGGGGTGGTGCGCGAGCTCGAGGTTCGGCACGTATTTGCCGTCGACGAACAGGGCACACCCCATGCCCGTGCCGAGGGTGAGTAGCATTTCGACGCCTCGACCCTCGATACATCCATACCCTTGAATGCCGGCGTCGTTCAGCGCGCGGACGGGACGATCGAAGATCCGACCGAGTGCGCCAGCAAGATCGAAGCGCGTCCAGAGCCGATGAAGGTTGGGCGCCGTCTTCGTCACGCCATCCTCGACGACGCCCGGAAAACCCACGGAAATGCGATCGAACGAACCCAAACGACCGACCAGCTCGCGAATGCACGAAAGCACGCGCGCAGGCGTGGCGGGGCGCGGAGTGTCGACTCTCACGCGCTCGCCTATCGGTCTTCCGCGGGCGTCGAGGACAATGGCTTTCACCCCCGACCCGCCGATGTCGACTGCCAGAGTGTGGGGCCGGGGCGGTCGAGCCATGGCGGCATCCTACCTTCCGCGGCGACTCCGTTGCCAGCCCCCACGCGAAGCGCGTTCGATGTATTCTCGCTCCAATGGCCCACCGGACGTTTGCGATCGGCGACATTCACGGAGACGCCGTCCATCTCTTCAAGCTTCTGTCGTGCCTCCCGGAGCTCGACAAGGACGACACCATCGTCTTTCTCGGCGACTACGTCGATCGAGGCCCCCGTTCGCGCGACGTCATCGACTACGTGCGAAACCTTTCGGCGGAGACGCCCGCGCGCGTCGTCGCTTTGCGTGGCAACCACGAAGACGCTTGGCTGCGCGTCATGGAAAAGGGCTGGGACGAGTTCGTCTTGCCGCCGGGCAACGGATGCCTCGCCGCGCTCCGCTCCTACTCGGGCGGCACCCCACCGAGCGAGGACGAGATGCCGCGGCAAGACGAGCTCATGATGCTGACGTCGGGCTCGTTCTTTCCCGACGACGTCGTGGATTGGTTTCGCGACCTCCCGTATTGGTACGAAGACGAGCACGCCATCTACGTGCACGCCGGCCTTCCCCAGGGGCCTTCGGGTTTCATGCACCCCAAGGACGTGAAGGCGCCCATCGCCCTTCTCTGGTGCCGCGACATGGATTTTTTCCAAAATTACCGCGGCAAGCTCGTCGTGTTCGGCCATACGGGCACGCAGTACCTGCCGCCGGAGCTCTCGGGCTATACGCCCGAAGATCCCACCGATCTGTGGGCTGGCGAAAACTGCTGCGGACTCGACACCGGCTGCGGTAAGGGCGGATTTCTGACCGCCCTCGAGCTCCCCGCTCGCAACGTCTACGAATCGCGCTAAATCGCGTCATGCCGAAGACCAAAGTCGACTCCGTCCTCGCCGCCGCCGAAGAGCAGCACGCGGGCGATCCCGATCGCGCCGAGGTGCTACGCCGCACGCGCCGCTTCAAGTCGAGTTGGATCGAGCTCGCCGAGGCCCTGACCGACGTTCGCAAGCAAGGCGACTACAAGCGCTGGGGTTACGCCTCGTTCGAGGATTACACGAAGTCCGAGCTGCACCTTCGCCCCGAGACGGTCGACAAGCTCACCGGATCATTTCAATTCTTGAAGAAGAACGCGCCCCAGGTGCTCGCACGCGACGGCCTCTCCAGCGCCATCCCCAGCTACCAAGCCGTTGACTTCCTGCGGCGCGCCGAAGCCGAGGAAAACGCTCCCGAAGAGGCCGTGGAGGCGATCCGCAAGCGCGTCATCGACGAAGGCGCCACGCTGCCGACGGTCGTCAAACAATTCCGCGACGTCGTTTTTCCCGTCGACGACCGCGAACGCAAAGAGCGCGACATCTCCGCGCTGCTCAACGTCGCCGCGCGCCTGCGCGACCTCCTCGGCGAAACCCGCGCCGTCCCGCGCAAACTCGCCTCCGACGTCGGCGACGCCCTCGACCGCCTCCTCGAAACCCTCCGCACCAAAAACAACGCCGCCTAACCCCCTTCGAATCACTGCGACGACCTGGACTGACAGGTCGTGGGGATGATCTCAGTCGCCGCCAAGGCCGCCAAGGCCGCCAAGGCCGCCAAGGGATGTTTTGGGGGGAGAGCATTGCTAACTGTCACCTCGCCATGCCATCTGGTCCCAGTCACCTCCAGCAAGGATCACCCACCCCCCCCCCTTGGCGGCCTTGGCGGCCTTGGCGGCCTTGGCGGCC
>DATEMX010000705.1:0-3922 GCA_035275365.1 Polyangiaceae bacterium
AAAGGAGTTTTGCCATGCTTCGCATTTACCCAGTTCTGCTTGAGCTCGTTCGGTCTCTGAGGCCGCTGGTCAAGGAGCTCGAGCGGCGTGATTCCGATCTGGCCAGGCAGTGCAAACGAGCGCTGAGCAGCGCTCCGCTCAACGTGGCGGAAGGTTCGTATTCTCGGGGCCAAAACCGAATCGCTCGCTATCACACGGCGCTCGGCTCGTTGCGGGAGGTGCTCGCGTGTTTCGAGGTGGCCGCCGCGCTCGGTTACGTGCCCGAGGTCGAACCTGACCTACGAGGCCGCTTTGATCACGTGCTCGGAACATTGGTTCGGCTGGTGGGTGGTCACTGACGGCTGTCCGCGGGCCCTGGCGCCCTCGCCGGGGCCCGCGGTGCAAATAGAAGGAGTGAGGCATTGTTACTTCTGGCGACAACACCCGGCCACGACTGTGGGGTGTCCCTGGGGTGTCTCGAGTTCACCCTGGAGTAGTTCACCCTGGAGTAGTTCACCCCGGCGGCTCGGGTTGGCTGGACAGATCGGTGCGCTGGCGCTCGGCGCTCCGTGAAAGCCCCATGACGTCTCTCTCTTTCTCGAGAACTGCTGCGTTTCGTTAGTTGCCCGACCACCTGGCAATGAGCAATTCCTCGACGCGAAGCTCGGCGGTGGTGACCGACGACGTCGTCTCGATGGTCAGAATGGCGTTGCTGACAAGACCGGAGTCGGGTGCACCCGGCCGCGGATACGTCGGCGCGAGGAACGCCGGCGCGAATGAAATCATCGCTGTCGTCGCGGTAGGAAGCGTTAGGCGCGAGGCTCGTGCATAGAACAGGTTGTCGCTGGTGTGTGCGTGGCCGGCGATGGCGAGAGCGAGGGGGGTCGAGCAGAGATCGCCCTCCGCGATGGGATCGCCCACCATGACGTCGAGCGTGAGATCCGGCGCTGGCTCACCGTTGAACCAGGTTCCGCGTAGGATGCGCGTACCGCGCACGGCGCTCACCGTGGCGGCGGATGCAGGATCGCTGGCAATGTCGCTCGGGCGGATGCAGGGGACTGCTGGGCCGTCGTTTTCCCCCGTCTGACCTCCAAAGATGCCGCAACCCGAGAGACCGACGGTCGCGGCGAGTAGCCCTCCCCTCGTGATGCGCCTCCACCGCGGCCTCTCGATCATGAGAGCACTATGTCGGAAGGCGGCAGCGAACTCCAGTGCCGGAAAGCACATTTCGTCTGCGAGAACAGCATCTCGATGTGCGATTCTTCATGAATGAGGTTCGACTGGGACTTGGTTTCTCGCGAATTCGTGCGCGCCCTTCGCGGCTCGCGATCACAGACGGCCTTCAGCCGTCGGCTCGGCTCGCGCACCAATGTGGTCTACACGTGGGAAGCGGGTCGCAGCTTCCCCACGGCGCATCGAGCGTTGCGCGCAGCGACGCGTGCGGGCGTGGACGTCGGTGAGGCCCTCACGCGCTTCTACCGGGCGAAGCCGCCATGGCTTTCTGGAATCGATCCCGTGAGCAAAAAGGGCATAGCCACGCTGCTCACGGACCTCAAGGGCCGCACGACCATTCTCGATCTGGCGCGCGCTTCGTCGAGCAGCCGCTTCGCCATCTCGCGTTGGCTCAAAGGTGAAGCCGAGCCGCGCCTCCCCGACTTCTTCCGGTTGATCGAAGCGACCTCCCTGCGCGCGCTCGACTTCCTCGCGTGTTTCGTCGACCCCGCGAAGGTGCCCTCCATCTCCAAAGCGTGGATGGCGCTCGAGGCGGCGCGCCGCGCTGCTTACGACGTCCCCTCGTCACAAGCCGTCCTGCGCTGCCTCGAGCTCACCGACTATCGCCGCCTCCCCAAGCACCGCGACGGCTGGATCGCGGAGCGCATCGGCATCTCACCCTCCGAAGAGCGTCGGTGCCTCGAGCTCCTCGCTCTCACGGGGCAGATTTCGAAAAGGCTCGGCCTCTGGGCGATACGAGAAACCCGCACCGTCGATACGAGGCGCGACGCAACGGCGGCGCGACAAGTGAAGAGTTGGTGGATGAATGTCGCCTCCGAGCGCATGCGCGCCAACGCCGAAGGCATCTTTTCGTACAACGTCTTCGCGGTCTCCGAGAAAGACCTCGAGCGCGTATACGACCTTTACCGGTCGTACTTTCAGCAAATCCGCAGCCTCATCGCGCAGTCCGAGCCGAGCGAGCGCGTCGTGGTCGCCAACATTCAGCTCTTTCCGCTCGATGGAGCGGGTCGCTCGCAGGAGCCCGCAGCTCTCCGGCGTGCGCCGGGCGGCTCCGGCTGACTCGAGAGGTTGGTCTTCATGGGTCCTCTCTTCAATTGGTCTCGCGGTCCGTCACGGAAAATGCTCGCCGGCGTCGCAACCGAGGTATTCGAGCCGTTCTCGAATCGTCCCGTTGTAGATGCCGGCAGGAAACTGACGCAGGTGGTCGCGCCAGTGTCGACAGATCGTCTCCTTGGCGGCGCGCTCGCGTTCGAGCGCGAGACCGAGCTCGAAGCTCACCGGCTCGAGCTCCTGACGCAGAAGCTCGGCTTCAGTATAGCGACCCTCGCGCTTCAGAGTCCTGTAGCGCCTGGTGATCTGAGAAAACGAAGGTTCGGCGATTTCTGGCTCGACTAGGCCGACGGCGCTGCTCCCGTCTGCGGCTGCTGCCGCGACGCCGCCGCCCGCATCGGGGACTGTCGCAATGCCGCCCGTCGCGAGCCTTTCGCTCGGAAGGTTCGAGGATACGGCCGCCATGCTCCGGTCGCTGGACGGGGCCTTCGGTTCGTCGACGGTCCCCCAGGTGAGCCGTTCCCCGGGGCCGAGCAACGAAGCGGCGCCCACGCTCGGGACGAAGCGCACCCGTCCTTCCAAGACGACAATCGAACCGCCGTATTCCTCCTGATGAATCTCGAATTGGGTGCCGACGATCTCGACGTAGCCTCCGCGCAGCAGCACGCGGACGGGGGCAACGCCCGAAGGCACGTGCTCGACCGAGAACCGAGCGTCGCCCGCCGAGAACCGCACGCCTTCCGCCGTTTCTTCGAGCTCGACCGCGGCAGTGGCGTCGATCCGCATCGAAGGGAGGTTCACGTTGCAACCTGGCGCGATCTTGGTGAGACCTTTGGCGAGCATCGGCGTGCATGCCGACAAGGCGGCAGGAGGCGCTCTCCGAAGAGCGAACGCGAGGACAGCGAGCCCGGCGACCGTGACCACCGCCAGGCCCATGCTCAACCACGTGATGCGCCACCTCGAGGGTCGTCCCTTGCGCGCTTGCACACCTTGGGGGCTCGTCGACCAGCGCAGTCGCCGGCCCACGACGAGCGGAACCGCAGCGGACGCGAGCGCTGCATCGTATTCTCGCAGCGCCGGCAAGATCTCTCGTTCACTCGCCATCGTTCACCTGCCATCCGGCGCGCGAAAGACGCTTCGTTGCGCGCTTGAGGAGTTTCGAAACGTAGCCCTTGGAAAGATCGAGGACGGCGGCGATCTCGGTCTGATCTTTCCCATCGAGATGCCGCATGTAAAAGACGGCGCGCTCGGTCGGAGGCAGTGCCTGCATCGCGTCGGCGGCGCGCGCCAAGTCGGCCCGCACGATCGCCTGCCGTTCGGGATCAGTCGCGCTCTCGATCGGTCGCTGCAAGAGAAAGCGCACCGCCGGCAGCGACATCCAGCGCTCACGCTTCAGCTTGTTCAAGCATCGACGCGTCGTGACGCGGTAAAACCATCCTCCAAGTGCTTCGTGGTCGACCAAGCCCCCGATCGTTCTGAACGCTTCGACGAAGACGTCGTGCGTCACGTCTTCGGCCCAACCAAGATTACCCCGGCCGTATCGCAGGGCGATGTGAAATACGCTGTCTTTCCAGCGCGCATAGATTTGTTCGATGGCGATCCGCACGTCCGAGGTGCCGGGGCCCTCCGAACGGAGCGGCGAACCGCTCACCTCGAGAGC
>DATEMX010000706.1:0-2379 GCA_035275365.1 Polyangiaceae bacterium
ACAGGCCATGGCCTCTGGACGCGTGGCGGCCGACGCGGCGAGCACGCTGCTCGCGGCGCCCGTCGTTCAAGGCGCGCGCGACGCTCTGTCGGCGTTGTAGAAGAGCGTTTGTCCTTCGCCGATGTTGCCCTCGGTGACGCCGATCTCACGGTCGAGCTCGGCATCCTTCAAGCGGCGTGCCTTTTGGTCGGCGCCTAGCGCGGCGCCGGTGACGGCCCCGATTCCACCTCCGATCACCGCCCCGGCAAGCGCTCCCTCGAAGCCCGCGATGATGCCGCAAACGGCGCCTGCGGCGATCCCGGACAGCCCGCCGAGCGCCGCCGATCGGCCGCCGTCGACGAGCAGCGCTCCCGCGTGGCGCGCTCGGTAAAATCGCCGATTCCGTCGGCGACGCTCACGCGTCGCTTCGTCGTACATCGGTTTGCTCATGAGCTCCCATTCGAGCAACCGCCGTGCCCCCCCGCCGCGCCTTTCGGGCCCTCGACGGGTCGAATTTATCGTCCGTCGGCGACTCCCACCTCGGCGAGGTCCAGTGGTCCACCGCGACGCGGGCCGGCGATCTCAGGATATGTCGACATCGTCGGGCAGCTCGTTCTTGTCGGCAGCGGCATCGTAGGGGAAATGGGTGGCAAGCTGTTCGCCTGCCGCCGCGACTCCCAAGACCAAGCCCTGCGTGAACTCGCCGCGACGAAAATGGGCTGACATCGCGGCGACCAGCTCGTCCCAGAAAGCCTGCCCCACGCGCTCGTGAATCGCCGTATCGCCGCGTACGAGGAAGGTTTGCCGCGACGGAACGACGAAGAAAAGCACGCCGTTGCGTGCACGCGTCTGATTCATTCCGAGCCGCACGAATGCCGCTTCGGCGGCGCGATCGACGCTGCCCCAGAACCACGGCGCCACCGAAACGCGGATCTCGCCCGACGTGCGCCTCTCGGCCGCGGCGATCGCTGCTTCGACCGCTGCGACGTCGATGAGCTCGTGAACACGCTTCCGAGTCAAGCCGAACATCCTCGTCCTCCTCTTTCACCTTTCACCACGAACCGCGGGCTCCACCGCCGCCCGATCGCCCGCCGCCCCCGGTGAATCCGCCACCGCCGCCGAAACCGCCGCGCCCTCCACCGCGTCCACTCCCGATCATGAAGAGCAGCTGAATGGCTAGCGCGGGGTTGGTGACGAACAGGACGAGAAAGGCGACCGCGAGCAAGCCAAAAAAGATGAGCTGTCCTGTGCCGGGGCGAGTTCCCCGGCTGTCGGGAGGCCTATCGCTTCGCGACACGAAAGGCTTGCCCTCGATCTTGGCGAGAACGGCGTGGAGTCCTTCGAGGACGGCACCGTCCGCGTCGCCGGCGCGAAGCCTGGGGACCATCACGTCGTCGATGATTCGCTTGGCAGCGGCGTCGGGAAGCGCGCCCTCGAGGCCGTACCCCACCTCGATGTCGATCTTCCGGTCGCGTGCGAGCACGAGCACGAGCACGCCGTCGTCTTTGCCCTGTTGTCCAATCCGCCACGCCTTGAATGTGCGCACGGCGAAGTCGTCGAGCGGCGTTTCGCCAACGGTGTCGCCGATCCACACGACCACTTGATGCCCCGTCTGGCGCTCGTAATCTCGGAGTTCGGCCTCGAGCTCTGCTCGCGCGCCTTCTGAGATGAAGCCTCCGCTCGCGCCGACCGTGGACGCCGTGGCGTCGGTGACGTAGCGATCGGGCGCAGGTGGGACGGGCGTTTCGGCGGCGACGTCTCGAACGACCGCGAGGAGGAGACCTATCGCGACGAAGAACGCCGCGAGGGGTCCCGGTTCAGAACTGAACCTTCGGCGCTTTCTCGGAACCAGGTTCAGCACGAAAATAGGCCTTTTCCTGAAAGCGTTGGCCGAACCAAGGCGCGAAAAGCACCGTCGGGAACGAGCTCCGCTGGGTATTGAAGGATTGCGCAGCCTCGTTGAAGCGCATTCGCTCGACGGCGATGCGGTTCTCGGTGCCTTCGAGCTGCGCCTGCAGATCGCGGAAGTTCTGCGTCGCCTTGAGATCGGGGTAACGCTCGACGACGACCATGAGTCGTGACAGCGCCGAGGAGAGCTGCTCTTGCGCCCGCTGAAAGTTCTGCAGGGCGGCAGGGTCCTCTGGTGCGCGTTCAGCGGAAGACGAGACCTGAGCTGCGCGGCTGCGCGCCTCGGTAACCGCGGTGAATGTGTCTTTCTCGAAGGCGGCGGCGCCCTTCACGGTCGCGACGAGGTTCGGAACCAGATCGAGCCGCCGCTGGTAAACGTTTTCGACCTGGGCCCATTGTGCTTGAACGCGTTGATCGAGCGTGACGAGCTGGTTGTACGTCGAGACGCCGCAGCCCGCCGGCAGGAGAATGGCCGCAGCGACGAGGGCCAAG
>DATEMX010000707.1:0-3344 GCA_035275365.1 Polyangiaceae bacterium
TAAGCGCGGCGGCGGAGCCGGTGGCGAAGAAGGTGCGCGCCGCAAGAAGAATTGGGACAAGGATCGCGACGGCGGCGGTCGTGGCGGTGGCGGCGGTGGTCGCGGAGGCTGGGACGAAGAAGAGTAAACCCGCAAAACCGCTTGACGGATTCCTAGGAGACCCCTAGGCTTCCGCGCCCCTAGTCGCCGCCCCGCGGGGACGACGCTGGAAGAGGACCAAGATGCGCGACATCATCAAGCTGACTTGCGGCAATTGCAGCCGAGCCAACTACCACACCACGAAAAATAAGCGGACGATGGCAGAAAAGTTCGAGATTAAGAAGTTCTGCCCGACCTGCCGCAAGCACTTCCCCCACAAGGAAGGCAAGATTTCGAAGGGGTAATTGCCTCGGCACCCCCAGCCGTGATACCCAGGGGGGCCCCTCCACCGGGGCCAACCGTAGGCATTGCAGCTTAACCCACCCTTCGGGGGACGCGGTTTGGCGAACGTTCCCGCGGGGCAGAAGGACCTGCCGGCCGGTGAGGTGGGGATCCCTTCCAACAAGATGCGAGAGCGAGCAGCCAGATGATCTTCGACTGGCTCTACGGCCTGTTCTCCAACGATTTGGCCATCGACCTCGGCACGGCCAACACTCTCATTTACGTGAAGGGCAAGGGTATCGTCTCTTGCGAGCCTTCCGTCGTTGCCGTTCAGCGAGACGTACGCGGCGGCAAGAAGGTGCTCGCGGTCGGGCGCGAAGCCAAAGAAATGCTCGGGCGCACCCCGGGGAATATCCAGGCCGTGAGGCCGCTGCGCGACGGCGTCATCGCCGACTTCGAAATCACCGAGGCGATGCTGCGCTACTTCATCGCGCGTGCGCACAACCGGCGAACGCTGGTGAAGCCGCGCATCATCATCTGCGTTCCCTTCGGAATCACCGAGGTCGAGAAGCGGGCCGTCAAAGAGAGCGCCGAGAGCGCTGGTGCTCGCGAGGTCTACCTCATCGAGGAGCCGATGGCCGCCGCCATCGGGGCAGGGCTCCCCATCACCGAGCCGAGCGGCAACATGGTGGTCGACATCGGGGGAGGCACGACCGAGGTCGCCGTCATTTCGCTCGCGGGCATCGTCTATTCCCAGAGCGTGCGCGTGGGAGGCGACAAGATGGACGAGGCCATCGTTGCGTACATGAAGCGCAAGTACAACCTCGCCATCGGCGAACAGACGGCAGAGCGCATCAAGATGACCATCGGGAACGCCTACACGCTCGAGCCGCAAGTCACGATGGAGGTCAAGGGTCGCGACATGGTCGCGGGCATCCCCAAGACGGTCGTCGTCAACTCCGACGAGATCCGCGAAGCGCTCACCGAGCCCACCAACGCCATCGTCGAAGCCGTGCTCTTGGCGCTCGAGCGCACGCCGCCCGAGCTGGCCGCGGACATCGTCGACAAGGGCATCGTCCTTGCCGGCGGCGGGGCCTTGCTCAAGAATCTCGACGTGCTCTTGCGCGAAGAGACTGGCCTCCCCGTCATGGTGTGCGACGATCCCATCAGCGCGGTCGTGCTCGGCAGCGGCAAGACGCTCGACCACCTCGAGCTTCTCGAGGAGGTGACGATCGGATAATCGTCCGATCGCGCTTCCTCGTTTCGAGTCAAACCATGCAGATTCTCCGTACTCCCAGGCCGGTGATTGAAGGGGCGGAGGGGTGAACTCGTATCGGAGGTACAGGGACGCGGTCATCGTCGTCCTCCTCTTGGCGGTTCCCTTCTTCGTCCTGCGCGCGAGCATCCGCGATCCGAGGGAGCTCAACAGCGTCGATCGCGCCGTGATGCGAGTTTCGGTGCCCATCCAATACGTCTCCAGCCTCATCGCCCGAGAGGTCTCGAACCTCTGGGGTAACTACGTCTACCTGGTGCAGGTCAAAGCCGATCACCAGCGCCTCGCCTACGAGAACGCGCGCCTCGAAGATCGCGTGCGGCGCCTCGAGCAGAACGAAATCGAGCTGCGCCGCGTGAAGAAGCTCCTCGGCCTGCGCGAGTCGGTGCCGGGCGATCTGATCAGCGCACAGGTCATCGGTAAAGATCTCACCGAGTTTTTTCGCGTCGCGAGCCTGGTCGTCGATAGGGCAGGGCGCGAGGTGCGGCCCAACATGCCGGTGATCGCCCTGGGCGGCGTCGTCGGCAAGGTTCAGCGTGTCGCGGGCGATCGCGTCGACGTCCTCCTCGCCGTCGACAGCGGAAGCGGCATCGACGTGGTCGACGAGCTTACCGGCGCGCGCGGCTTCGTTCGAGGCACCGGCGATCAATCGCGCTACAGTTGCCACGTCGAGCTGATGCGGAGTACGGACGAAGTCAACGTCGGAGACTTGCTGGTGACGAGCGGCGTGGGTCGCGCCTTTCCGCGCGGCATTCCCGTGGCCCGCGTGACCAAGGTCGTCAAACGCGATTTCGGCATGTATCAGGTGGTCGAAGCGGTTCCCACCGTCGACTTCTCGCGTCTCGAAGAGGTCCTCATCATCACGTCGCCCCCCTCCGACGAGCCGGGCGGCCCGCGGCCCAATCGGTAGGCGAGGCGGCCGTGCGAAACGCGCTGTTCTTGGGTGTCGGGCTCCTGCTCCTCGTGGTGCAGGGGAATTTGCACCGGCTCCTCGGCCACATTCCGATCGCGGGCATCACGCCGAACCTCGTCTTGCCGCTCATCCTTTTCATGGGCGTGCACGAATATTCGGTCGTGCGCGGCGCAGCGCTGGCGGCCGCGCTCGGCTACGCGCTCGACCTCTTCGCGGGCGCGCCCGTGGGGCTCTTCACGTTCATCACGGTGAGCATTTTCGTGCTGGCCCGTGCGGCCGGCGTGCGGCTCGCCGCGCAGACGGTCCTCACACAACTGGCGCTGGCCTTCGGTTTCGCGATCTTCGAGAGCGTCACCGTGCTCATGCTGGTGGCGATCTTCGGCCGCGATCCTCATAGCCCGAAGGCGCTGCTCACCGTCGTTTTGCCGCACGCCGCCGCGACCGCGATGGTGTCGCCGCTGGTCTTCCGGCTCGCCGAGCGGTTGCACCAGGCCACCATCACCGTGCCGCGACCCGACGGAGGGGCGCGATGAGCGTCCTCGTCCAGCGATCCGACGTCAGCGAGTTTCGCCGGCGCTACAAGTGGATGGTGCTCTTCTGCGTGGTGGCCTTCTTTGCGCTCCTCGCCCGCCTCTTTCAGCTGCAAGTCGTGGAGGGCGACGACTACCGGGCTGAGGCTCGGCACAACATCATTTACGAGACACGGCTCGCGACGACGCGGGGCGTGATCCGCGACGGGCAGGGCAAGGTCCTGGCCGCGAGCCGCCCTTCCTACAACGTCTACGTCGTGCCCGCGCG
>DATEMX010000708.1:0-3398 GCA_035275365.1 Polyangiaceae bacterium
AGCGCGTAGCCCCAAGCGGCCAGGTAGTTCCATCGCGCTCCGCCCGAAGTCTTGGGGTTGGCGGTGATCACCTTCACGTCGGGTCTGACGAGGTCGCCCCAATCCTTGATGCCCTTGGGGTTGCCCTTGCGGACGAGGAACGCGATCGTCGAGGTGTAGGGCGCGCTGTTGTTGGGGAGCCGCTTCTGCCACTCGACCGGCAAGAGTTTGCCTCTCTCCGCGATCGAGTCGACGTCGTAGGCGAGCGCGAGCGTGACCACGTCGGCTTCGAGCCCGTCGATCACGGCGCGCGCTTGTTTGCCGGAGCCTCCGTGCGACTGCTTGATGCTCACCGCCTGACCCGTCTTGGCCATCCATTGCTTGGCGAAGGCGTCGTTGATCGCGGTGTAGAGCTCGCGCGTGGGATCGTACGAAACGTTGAGGAGCTCGATGGGCTTCGTAGAAGTCGCTTGCGCCGAGGAAGCTCCGGCGGATTCGCTCGCTCTCTTGTCTTTGCACCCGGTCAAAAGCGCGACGATGGAGAGAATGGAAAGGGCAGCACGAAGACCATCGCGGTGCGAGAAGGGAAACCAGGTAGGCATGGTCGAGTCCTTGAGTAGTCTTCTGGATCAGATGTGGTAGCGCTGGAGGCTGCTTCGATGGCGAAGGTCGCCGGCGTATGGTTTGGCGAGCTGCTCGAGACTGGTGGCGTCGAGGATGGTCGTGGTGGCGTCGTGCACCTCGCTCATGACGCGCCGAATGCTGCACGTGCTCGGGTCTTTGCACTCGTCGCACGGGCGGTAGCCGTGTTGGCTCACGCACGGCACGGGCGTTAGGCTCCCGTCGAGCACGCGCAAGACTTCGCCGACGGAGATTTCGGCGGGCCGGCGCGCGAGCAAATATCCGCCGCCCTTGCCCTTCTTGCTCTGCAAAAGCCCGTGCTGCTTCAGCTCCAACAGGATGAGCTCGAGGAATTTCTTGGGGATGCTCTCCTCGATCGCGAGATCGGCGATGAGCACAGGGCCGCGCCCGAAGTCCCGGGCTAACCGCAGGGCCGCCTTGAGCCCGTATTTCGCCTTCATCGAAAGCATCATTACCCTATCGGTTGGATAGGGTATTAGAGGGTGCCTCCGCCGGTGTCAAGCGCGGCGATCGCCCAGCGCCGGCAATACTGCCGCAGGCGGGCAGGAGCCGGGATGTCAGCCCCAGTGCTTATGAATGGAGTCGAGCATGTGTTCGACTTTGAATGGTTTTTTCAGGAAATCGTCGACGCCGCTCGGCGGTATTTTTTGGTCGATGAGCTTCTGCGAAGCCGACATGCCGAGCACCGGTACCCCACGAAGGCGCTCGTCCTTTTGCCGCGCGTCGAGGAAGGCCCAGCCGTCCATGTGGGGCATGGCGAAATCGAGGAGGATGACTCGCGGAACATCGCCTCGCTCGGCGAGTTGCCGAATGGCGTCGAGCCCGTCGTCGCAGCTCACGACGCAGAACCCTTCGCTCTCGATGATCTCGGCAATGCCCTGCCGTACCCCTTCGTCGTCTTCGACGACCAAGATGTAGTCCATGATGTTCTCCTCGGACGCCCGCGTTGTTAGACCGAAGCCCCCCCGAGAGGCTCTGGTGTTCGAAGGCGTGAAACGTGAACGGGTTTCGGCCGACTCCCTTAAGGTATGGACCTGATGGATCTGCTCCGCCATCCCGAGAGGCGCCCTCGGGTCGAAAGCCCGAGCCATACCTCCCAGCGCGCGAGCACGCCCTGGTGCAAAAGGCTATCGGCGCGTCTTCGGGGTGGGCGCTCTGCCAAACACTTTGTAGACTGTCGACTGGGCGTCAGGCTCGGGGAGGTGCGTAATGCCGACGGTACGAGACATTCTAAAGCACAAGGGCGCGGGCGTGGCCACGATAGCGCCCGCTCGAACGGTGATCGAAGCGGCTCAGTCGATGAACGATCGGCGCATTGGTTCGCTCGTCGTATTGCGTGACGGCGAAGTCATCGGGATGTTCACCGAGCGGGACATTCTCGTTCGTGTCGTCGCCGCCCGAAAGGATCCCGAAACGACCACGGTGGGCGAAGTGATGACGACGCCGATCGTCTCGTGCACGCCGGATACGCCGCTCTCAGAATGCAAGTCGATGGTGACCAACCTGCGCATCCGGCACATCCCCGTCATCGAAGAAGGCAAGCTTCTCGGCATCGTCACGAGCGGCGACGTCGTCGCGCGCGAGGCGTTCGAGCGAGAGGGCACCATCGAGTCGCTCTGCGAATACATCGGTGGGCCCGGCGTTCGCGCCGCCCAGCTATAGTACTTCCGACGGGCCTCGCCGTATCGCTGAGTGGGTACGCGCGGCAATTGCCGATCGCGATCTGACAGCGCCAAGATCCGACCCAGTAGTGCTAGGAGCGCTGCATTTCCAGTTCAGGCGACACCCGTCGGCTCGGATTTCACGCGGCCGTCGAGCAGGCACGCAACGTTCATGTCGCCAAGGACGTTGATCGCCGTTCGACAGCGGTCCAAAAACCAATCGATCGTCAAGAGCAGCGCGATGTATTCGGTGGGGATCCGCACGGCAGAGAAGACGAGCGTCATCGTCACCAAGCCCGCCTCGGGAATTCCCGCGGCGCCGACCGACGCGATGATCGACGTGAGGACGACCATCGATTGCTCGCCGAGCGACAAATGGATGCCGAGCATCTGCGCCACGAAGAGCGCCGCCATGGCCTCGTAGAGCGCCGTTCCGTCGTTGTTGAAGTTGGAGCCAACGAGCGCGCCCAGGCTGGCCGATTCCTCGCGGAGCCCCACGCGCGAGCGGAGGCGCTCGTAGGTGACGGGCATGGTGACCGTGGAGCTCGCCGTCGAAAACGCCATCATGAGGGCGTCGCTCGCGCCCGAAAGGAGGCGCATCGGACGCACCCACGAGCCAAAGCGAATGCGCGCGAGGTAGTACGCGGCCTGCACTGCGAGCGCGATGAGCACGGCGCCCACGAAGCGTCCGAGCGCCGCGAAGGGGGCGAATCCGCTCGTCCCCACGATACTCGCGACCTTGCCGAAGACGGCCAAGGGCACGATCGCGATGACCCACGACAACACGACGAGAACCGCCGCGAAGCCGAGCTCGACGAGCTCGCCCGCGGTCTTGCGCTGCGCGTGGCCGAGGCGGCGAGCGGCCATCCCGAAGGCCAGCGCGATCAAAACGACACCGATGATCTTGTTGTCGACGAACGGCTTGACGAGGCTGTCGGGGATGTTGTCGAGCAGTTGCCCGACGACGTTCGTCTTCAACGTGGAGATCGCCTCGGGGTGCTCGAGCACCGTTCCCTGACCCGGCTCGAGGAGATTGGCCGTTGCCAGCCCGATCATGATCGCCACGGTGGTGTTCAGCAAGAGCAAGCCCGCCATCCGCAGCGCCATTCGTCCGCG
>DATEMX010000709.1:0-5196 GCA_035275365.1 Polyangiaceae bacterium
GGCCGCGGGTGAAATCGTGGAGGACGCCGCGGCCGTCGGCGAAGAACGCCTTCCGCCCGTCGCTCGCAGCACGGGGTCGCTCACGCGGCTCGACCCGATGCAGCAGTACCTGCGCGAGGTCCAGCGGCACCCGCTGCTCACGCCCGACGAAGAACACGCCCTCGCGGTCAAATACGTGTCGACGGCCGACGTGGCCGCGGCGGCTCGGCTCGTGACGGCCAACCTGCGCCTCGTCGTCAAGATCGCCTACGAGTACCGACGAGCTTACAAGAACATCATGGACCTCGTGCAAGAGGGCAACATCGGGCTCATGCAAGCGGTGAAGCGTTACGACCCTTACCGTGGCGTCAAGCTTTCGTCGTACGCGGCGTGGTGGATTCGAGCGTACATTTTGCGGTTCATCTTGAACAACTGGCGTCTCGTGAAACTGGGGACGACGCAGGCGCAGCGCAAGCTTTTTTTCAACCTCAACAAAGAGAAAGCGCGCCTTTCGGCGATGGGCATCGAGCCTTCCGCCGCCGAAATCGCGCGCCGGCTCGGCGTCGACGAGCAAGAGGTGACCGACATGGATCGGCGCTTGTCGTCCGGCGAAATGTCGCTCGACGCGCCCGTGGGCGACACCGAGGGCCGGCCCGTTTCGCGCCTCGAGATGATGCCCACCCAAACGAGCTCGCCCGACGCGGCGGTCGCCGAGGGCGAGATACAACAGATGGTGAAGGCGAAGCTCGCGGACTTTCGCACGACGCTCAAAGGCAAAGACGTCGAGATCTTCGACGAGCGGCTCATCGCCGAAGACCCGCTCACTTTACAAGAGCTGGGCGATCGCTTCGGCATCTCGCGCGAGCGCGTCCGCCAGCTCGAGGCGCGGCTGACGGGGCGGCTCCGCGAGTACTTGAAGAGCGAGCTCGGAGACGCCGTCGCGAGCTGACGTGGCCGCCACGCTCTACGTCGTCGCGACGCCCATCGGTCACCTCGGCGACATCACCGTGCGCGCCGTCGATACGCTGCGCGCCGCCGATCGCATCGTCGCCGAAGACACGCGGCGCACCCGCTCGCTCTTGAGTCACCTCGGCATCGAGAGAAAGCCCCTCACATCGCTCGAGGCCCACGCCTCGCCCGAGGAGATCGAGCGCGCGGTGTCTTGGCTCTGCGAAGGGAGCACGATCGCGTTCGTCACCGACGCGGGGATGCCCGGGGTCAGCGATCCGGGCGCCGCCTTCGTCACGGCCGCGCTTGCCGCCGGCATCGCCGTGGTGCCCATTCCAGGCCCTTCCGCGGTCACCGCGGCGGTCGCGGCTTCGGGCCTCGTGACGGGCGGCTTCCGGTTCTTCGGATTCTTGCCGCGCGCAGGCGCCGCGCGCGCCGACGCGCTCACGACCTTGCTCGCCACACCTGAAGCGGTCGTCCTCTTCGAATCCCCGCAGCGTTTGTCGGAGACGATGAGGGAGCTCTCCGCGTTGTGTCCCGAGCGGCCAGCCGTCATCGCCCGCGAGATGACCAAAATGCACGAAGAGTTTCTGCGCGGAAGGGTCGGCGAACTCGCGGCCGAACCGCGCGAGTGGCTCGGCGAGATCACCATCGTGCTCGGGCCCGACGCCTCCGCGCAAGCGGCGCCCAAGATCGGCGAAAGCGACATCGATCGGCGCATCGAGGAAGAGCTCGCTCGCGGCGAAGGCTCGAAGGGCATCGCGCAGCGCGTGGCCGCCTGGTCGGGGCGATCGCGGCGCGAAATCTACGAGCGAGTGCTAGCGGCCAAAGGCAAGGGCGCCGGCTGATCCGCCTCGAAGGCCGCGATACGCGCCATTGCCTCGCTTAACTGCGCGTGCCCGAAGGGTTTGGGCAGCGAAGGGTTGGGGACGGCTTCGAGAAAATTCTTGGCGCGCTCGGTGAACGCCCCGCCGGTCATGAAGACGACGCGGTGGGCGAGCTCGGGCCGCTCGAGCGACAGGGCCTCGTGAAAGGCGATGCCATCCATCTCGGGCATCATGACGTCGCACAGAATGACGGAAAAGTCGCGTTGGCGGCACATGTCGAGCGCTTCTGCAGCGCTCCCCACGACGCAGACCTCGGCCGGGCAGAGGAGACGCGCGAGCGAGCGACCGATGAACGGCTCGTCGTCGATGATGAGCGCGCTGCCGTCCACGCGAGCGGCTCGCACGGGCAGCGAGGGTACTCGCGCGGCGGTTGCCGGCCCCGCCGCGCGAAGGGTCACGGCAAAGTTGGAGCCCACGCCTTCCGTGCTCGAGAGCGCGATGTTGCCCTCGAACGAAGTCACCAGGCAATGACATAGATAGAGTCCGAGCCCCGTTCCGCCGCCGGGACCCTTCGTGGTGAAGAAGGGATCGAAGATCCGACCGACGATCGAATTCGAAATGCCCTTGGCGTTGTCTTCCACCTCGAGGAGCACGTCGCCCGAACCACGCCGCATCGTGCGGATGGCGATCGAGTTTTCGCGCGTGGGTCGGTCGGGCATCGCCTGTAGTGCGTTGCTGACGAGGTTGACGATGACCTGAACGAGGCGTCCGTTGGCGAGCACGGGCGGCACGTCGTCGAGCATGAGCTCGACCGTCGCCCGTTGCCGAATTTGATTGTCGAGCATGCGGAGCGCCGACCGGACTGAGGCGTTCGCGTCGACGGCGCACAGCTCGCCCTTCTCGGGCCTGGCGTGTTCTTTGAGGGTACCGACGATGTCGCGGATGCGCACCGCACCTTCGCGCGCCTCGGCGAGGGCGAGGGTAATCTCGCCGTCGGCGCCGAGCGCGCCCATGCGCTCGCGAACGAAGTCGACGTTGTTGAGGAGGTAAGCGAGCGGGTTGTTGATCTCGTGGGCTACGCCGCCCACCAGCGTGCCGAGGGAGACCAAGCGGTCGGTGATCCGGAGCCGGGACTCGATGGTGCGTTGCTGCGTCATGTCGCGCACGAGCGCCAGACCTTCGGTGGGGCTCACGCGTAGCACCCGGATCTCGATGTGCGCTACGCCCGGTGGTTCGTGCACGTCGCAAGCCACGACCGACATCACGCCGGTCACGAAGGTCTCCTCGATGGCGGCCGCGATGAGATCGCCGTCCGACTCGCCGCCCATTTGCATGAGAAAGCCCCCCTCTAGCTCTTTCAGGGCGGCCCCGAGTGCCGTGCGATCCGGGTTGTAGACATTCCCGATGAGTCCGGTTTCTCCGATGCGAACCATCACGTCGGGCACCGCGCCGAGCAACGCGGTCGCGCGGGATTCACTCTCGCGCAGGGCGACCTCCATTTGCCGCAGGCGGGCATTGTCGAGCGCGAGGCGGCGCTTGCTGCGCGCCAGGCGACTGATGGTATTCATCTGCGACGACACCGAGACGAACGCGAGCGCGACGAACGTGAAGACCGACAGGAGAAAGTGATACGGGCTGGTCTTCGGCGGCGCGCACACGATCACCGCCGTGGCGGCCAGGCCGATGACGGTTCCGAGGTACGCCACGAGAGTCCGTATGTGAGGGACGATGTACCCGGCGGTGGCGATAAATCCCGCCAGCACGAGGAACACGGACACGATCGCGGTCTCGTCGAGGTCGTGAATGATGACCGCGACGAAGCAGTGGACCGTAGTGAGAAACGAGATCGCCAGAAGAAGCGCCGGCAAACGGTCGCGCGGCAGGTGCGGCGTGTAGGTAGCTGCGCACAGCGCCGCGAGGATTATGGCGATGACCACGAACGGCCACGCCGGATCCGCGAACTTGAGACCGGCGAGGGTCCCGAACGCGCCGAGGACGATGTAGGCGATCATGCCGATGAACGAAAGCAGCCGAATCGTTCCGACCGCGACGGCATCACGCGTCGGATCGAAATCCGGTCCTGGTTCGCTCTCTCGTTCTACGTTCGGACGCACGCCGGCCATCCAGCCCCGAACGAAGAGAACGGCGTCATTTCGTGCGGGTTGAGCGATCACCGCTCGATCCCCGAACGAAATGCGAAAAGCCGAGGCGCCGGCTCCACGCGATGATTCCAAGGGTTACGGGCACCCCGACGTTGGAGAACCCCGCCATTTCTGGTAGCCAAGGCTGACCCATGGGCCCGTTCATCGCCGCGGCACTTACGGCCGTCGACATTCAATGGGAGGCTCCGCCCGAGTGCCCGGACGTCAACGAGGTGCGCTCAACCACCGAGCGATTGCTCGGGCAGCCGCTCGACACGCCCCGCAGCCAGCAGCTCCTTGCCCGCGCGAAGGTTCGCCGCACCGCCGCCGGCAATTGGGAGGTCTCGTTCACGCTCGCGTCGAATGAACGGTCGACCGACGAAGTCTTCGCGGCCAAGCAATGCCGAACGCTCGCCGACGCGGCAGCCATGAAGGTCGCCATGGCGGTCGACCCCACGGCCGTCGTCGAATCGGTGATGAGCCTTCCCGCGAAGGCCGCCACGAACAAGGCGCGCACGCCGGAGAGCGCCGCACCTCTGTTGGCGCCGCCGGTGGCGGCTCCTCGCGCAGCGCTCCGCGCCGTATCGGGCAGTGGCTTCGGCTTCCTTCCCAACGTGAGCCCTGGCGTGGGCCTCTTCGGCGCGGTGATCTCGACCGGCTTTCGAGCGGAGCTCGGGGGTCAGTTTTTCTGGGGCACCGAAGCGCGCTATCCCGATCACCCCGAGGTCGGAGCAACGCTCCAACTAGCGAGCGGCGTGCTGCGCGGATGTGCGACTCCGTCGGCCGGCATGGTCGAATTTCCCATCTGCGGAGGGGTCGAGTTTGGCGTCATGCGCGGCGAGGGCTTTGGCGTTGCGACCACGTACCAGGCGAGCAGCCCTTGGGCCGCCCTCAGTATCGGACCCGCCGTTCGCATTCGGATGGGTTCAGTATTTTCCCTCTGGATCGAGGCCAACTCGGTCATGCCCTTCATCCGGCCTGGTTTTCGCATGCGCAACTTGAACACGCTGTTTTCGGCCCCGTCTGGGGGCGCCAGGGCGTGGGTGGGCGTAGAAATGGTACTGGGAGGGTGATGGAGACCGGGGGTGGCGGGCATCTACGCAGGGGAGAAGCAATGCTCGCAACTGCAGAATGGAGCCACGTGAACAGCGAGCTTACCCCGCTTGCCGAACAGCTGGCCGGGCTCTTCGCGGAACACGCCGATTTCGTTTGGCGTTCGCTCCGCCGTTTGGGCGTTCCTCACGCCGACGCCGACGACGCCGTTCAAGAAGTGTTCCTCGTCGTTCATCGCCGGCTCTCCG
>DATEMX010000710.1:0-6808 GCA_035275365.1 Polyangiaceae bacterium
GACCAGCAACCGGTGCGGGCTCGCGACGCTGAAAGATCAAATGGCCAAAGGTTCGTTTCCGGCGCTCTTCAAGACCATCGTGACTTCGCCGGCGTTCCTCACACGCGATTGGGGAGAGCTCGAATGACGACGACAAAGAGCATCGACAATCTCCTCCGCATCGGGCGGAGGTCCCTTTTCGCAGGCGCTGGAGCGATCGGCGCCGCGGGCTTCGCTCGACCCTCGCCGGCAGAGGCGCAGCCGTCGCCCTTCCCGCGGCGTTTGCTCGTCATTCATCGCCCTTGCGGAACGTACCCGCCGAGCTTTTGGCCAAGCGGAGGGACCGACGACTGGACCCCCTCGCCCATCTTGGCGCCGTTCGCACCCCTGCGAAACGACATGGTCGTTTTGAAGGGCGTGGCCTGCCCGCGCCAACAACACTGGCTCGGCAACAAACCGGGGGCCGGCATGATTGCCATGATGTCCCCTCCTCCACGGGCCGACCCGGGCGATACTCACGTGTGGCCCTCGCTGCCGGGCTACACCGTAATGCAGCAGAATGACCCCAACGGGCGCTTCATCACGGCCTCCGACCGGACCATCGACCAGCTCTTCGTGGAGAACATCGCGGGCTTGAAGGGCGCGATTGCTTCGATACAGCTCGCGGCATCGATCGATTCTACCGATGTGAACCACGATTCGTGCACGCGGGTCATCTCCTACACGAAACTGCCGTCTGCGTCATATGCCACCCCCTTGTGGCCAGAAGGGCGCCCGATCGCCGCGCTCGGTGCGATGGTCGGCGCGCTCGCGCAAACCAGCCTCGCCGCCATCGCGAAGCGCGCCTTGAACAAGAGCATCGTCGATTTCGTATCGGCGGACCTCTCCAAGCTGAAGGCGCGCGCGCCGAGATCGCAATGGATGAAGATCGACCGACACCTCGACGCAATGCGCTCGCTCGAAAGAGACTTCTCGGGCATTCAGTGTGCGCCGCCTGAGCTGCCCCCGCTTCCGCAAGGCGAAGCAGGCGTCAACCAGAACGACGCGGAGCACCGCGAAGTCTGCCGGCAGCAGGCGCTGATCATCAAGACCGCTTTCGCCTGCGACGTGACGCGCGTCATTTCCTACACGTATGCGCAAGCCGAGTCGGACCTGCGCTTTCGCGACATCTTGCCCCAGGGCACCTTCGGCAACGCCGAAGGGCACTACGCCATTTCACACAAAATCGGCTCGAACCCCTCGCAAGCCATCGAAGCCATCGAAACCTACTACGCGGAGCAGACGGCGAGCCTCTTGCTCGCCCTGAAGAACACGCCCGAAGGCAACGGCACGGTCCTCGACAACACGCTCGTCGTGTATTGGAACAACTGCAGCGAGGGGAGCACGCACGACACCCGAGACATCCCTATCTTGCTCTTTGGCGGCAAATTCTTGCGCCTCAACGGCGGCAAGTTTCTCACCTTCAAGGATCGCTACATGAGCGACTTCTGGGTGCAAACGGCCAAAGCCTGGGGCTATGGCGAGCTCACGCAATACGGCGCCCCGCAATGGAATCGCGGATCGATGCCGGGCATCTACGGATAGCGCGATTGGCTCGCTCGACGCGGAGACCGTTCGCGAATCGCGAACACTGACTAGCATTACCGCGGGGAGTCTTGGCATCGGCAGATCACGATCAGCAAAAATGACGCTAAGCCAACGTAAGATCCGGCGAGGCCGTCGGAACTACGTCGTTCAAGCAAGACTGGCCGCGAAAGCCCGCCAGCCTTGCTTCGCCGCAGCGAAAAAATGTGCTGTCCGGTCAGGTTTCGTTGGGTTATGGCGGCTCCGACGATCGATCTGGTAGCGAGAAATCTCCCGCAGTAGTGCTAGCCGTGGCCTGGCCCCATCACCCTGCGAAAGTCCGTTGGCGCGGTTGCCGTCGCAAAAGCATTCGGCAGCAGGAAATGCCACAAGATGTCGAACCCAATTCCGCCACGGCAAAGTCGAATTCCCAGCGGTTGGCAGGAGCCTCTCGGCGGAATAAAGGCGACTTTCACTGAATACTCTGTCACTAAGGTCGAATGGGTAGTCTCGCGATTGACGCAACACAATTTCCTCACTGTGGTCATTGTCAGCACCGCCATGTTGTGAGAAAAAAGGACCGGCAGTCAAAGTTCAAAGTCGGGGGAGGTCAACATGTCTGTGGTCATGCGTCTGGGTCTGCGCGTGCTCGTGTGTATCTTGATGTTGGGCCTGTGGCCGGCGGTCGCCTGGGGGCAGCTCGACAAGCCCTTGAACGCGCCGGCTTTCCCAGGGCTCGGACAACCGGGCAGCGTCGGGCATCTCCCTTCCGTGGGCGGAGCGAGCGAAGGCATCGCGCTCGAAGGCGCGCCTGGACGCAAGTCCTTCGCGCCTCATGCTGCCCTTCTCTACAATTCGGCCGGCGGCCTGGGCGAGTCGGGCGTCGGTTGGCAAATGGAGTTCGGACGCATCGAACGCTCGTCGCGTGAAGGTTCGCCCGCGCTCTCGCTCTCCGACAAGTTTGTCTTCCACTTGGCAGGCGCCAGCGCCGAGATCATTCCCATCGGAGCAGGCGAATACCGCGCGCGGCTCGAGGGCATCTACCGTCGATACACACGCGTTGGAGACCATTGGGAGGTGCGCGATGCGTCTGGCAACGTCTACCTCTTCGGGAACAGCGGCGCCACGCGCATCGACGGCCAACTCTGGATGCTCGACCGCATCACCGACCCCAATGGCAACACGATTTCGATCAGCTATCGAGTCGACGGAGGTTCGTTCTACCCGAACGTCGTCCACTACACTGGCTACGCGCCCACGGGCGATCTCGGGCCCAACGAGATCCGGTTCGACTACGACCCGCGAGACGACCAGCGCATCAGCTATCTTTTCGGCGTAGAGCAGCGGCGAAGCTTGCGGCTCAGCCGTGCGTCGTTCTTCGCGGAAGGGCAGCTGGTTCGCCGGTACAAGATCACCTACGACGTGAGCCCGTCCAACCAGCGATCGCTCGTCAAAGCGATCGATCTCGTGACCTCCGACGAATCGTCGGTGCGTTCGCGCAGCTACTCTTATCGGATCCAGAATCTCGGCTTCGGCGTTCCCGATGGTGATCATCATCTCCCTTACACGTTCTACGATTCCAACGGACGCGATCGCGGAGGCCGCACAGCCGATGTCAACGGGGATACGTTTCTCGACGTCCTCGACAACGGCCAAAACGTCTATCTAGGCGACGGGCACGGCCTCTTCACGCGCGACGCGGCGTGGTCGGCGAGTTTGGTCGCGGCCGGCGTCGCCTTCGTCGGTAGCCAGGGGCTCGACGCGGGTACGCGGCTCATCGACGTAAATGGCGACCAGCGTCCCGATTTGATCGTGGCAACCGGCTCTGCTCGGCGCGTGCTGCTCAACACCGGCACCGACTGGAGCCCCAGCGCGAGCTACACGACGAGTCTCGGAAGCATCCAAGAGTCTGTCTCGGCTCCGAGGGATCAGCTCGGGCTGCCTTGCTTCGACGGCGGCGTCGACGGCGGCCCTTCCGACGGCGTTGCCGAAGCCGATCCGCCGTGTGGCGAGCTCACGGCGTACAACCTCGGGTTTTCGTTCGTGCAAAGCAGCGGCGATTCGTCGGGCGTCGTCCCCGCCGACGTCAACGGCGACGGTCTGCTCGATTTCGTCTGGAGCTACGAAACGACCGACGCGCTCTTCGTGTTCGAGCCGCCCGACGGTTCGCTCATTCCCCAGCCCCCTCGTCGCGCCACGGCGAAGGTGTCCGCCGTTTATCTCAACACCGGCGACGGGTGGCAAAAGAGCCCTCCGCTATCCACGGCGCTGGGCACGATCAACCCTTTCGTCATCAACACGCAGCTCGGAGGTTACGATGTGCTCGACGTCAACGGCGATGGGCTCGCCGACATCGTCAACACGAGCGCGCCGACGGCGGCGGGCGACAACCGCGCCGTCCTTTTGGGTACCGGCACCGGTTGGGTGTCCCAGTCCGACTATACCAACTCGCTTCGCATGACGGCGATTGTCTCGCTCGATCAAAGCAAGAGCCAGGGGCTCGTTCCGCTCGACTTCAATGGCGATGGTCTCATCGACTACCTCCGCGGCGACGAGTCGACGAAGATCGCGTATCGCAACACCGGCCTCGGCTGGGTCGAAGAGCCGGCCATGAGCGCCAACCTCGTCGACATCGGCTTCGTCAGCGTCAATGGTGACGGGGTCCCGAACGGGTTTCTCTTCGGCGACGTCGACGGCGACGGCATCTCCGATGTCTTGCAGAGCAAGGACGGCGCCGCCAACCCGATTCGCTATGCGCGCGGTCCCGCGGGCGATCTCTTGACGCATGTCGAGACGGGTCTCGGAGAGACGTTCGACCTCGCGTACCAACCATCGAGTCGGTTCGACAACCGTGGCGCGGACACGGTGCAGCAGCTCCCCTTCGTTCTCAACGTGCTCACCTCGATTACCCGCTCCGCCGGGCGCGGTAGTCCGGTGGGAGGGACGTTCTCTTACGCCGGCGGTCTCTACGCGGATCGAGACCTGCGGGGGTTTGCGCGATCCGAAAGCACCGACTTTCACGGCAATCGGACGGCAACACGCTACGATCAGAGTGAGTCGCTCGCTGGTCAAGTCACGAGTGCCGAGGTCTCCGACGCCTCGGCGCTGCGGCGCCGGACGACCGTCGCCTACCAGCTCGCAACCCCTGCCGCCGGCGTGACGCAGATACGGCCCTCCCAGACCGACGTCGAGACCTTCGACCCCGGCGGCACGGTCCATACGCGGACTCGGACGACATACGACGACTTCTTGAACGTCATCGAGCTGTCTAAGGATGGCGACGTCGACGTCGCCGACGACGGCGCGCGCACCGTGTTCACCTTTGCCAACGGCGCCGGCGTAGGAATCGTCAACGCCGTCACGCGCACTCGGGTCTTCGACACGTCGGGTGCTCTGCGATCGGAGAGCGCCGTCTTCTACGACAGTCTGGCGGAGGGTCAGATCGCGAAAGGAAACCCGACCAAGTTCGTCGACTCGTCGCTGTCGAGCGCCCCGCCGATCGTGCGCCAGGCGGCTTATGACGCCTTCGGCAATCCCGTTCGGCTGACCGACGCCGCCGGAAGCGTGTCGACCATCGAATACGCTTACCACGCGACGTTCAAGTCGAGGGCCGTCGACCCGCTCGGGCGTGTCCGTGCCACCGAGACCGACCCGCGGTTTGGCGTCGCCACGCGGGAGACCGATCCGAACGGCCAGATCATCTCGCGCACCTACGACGCGGCGGCTCGCCTGGTGCGCGAAACGCTGCCCGGCGACGAGGCCTCTCCATTCGGCACGCGCACGGTGACATATTCGCCGCTCGGCGCGAACCAATTTTTCCGCATCGCCGCCACCGAGGTGCCCGGAGCACCGGGTACGATGGACACCGTCGGCTTCGTGGACGGGTTCGGACGCGTCTACCGGCTCGAATCCGAGGCGGCGGGCGGTCGCACCGTCGTCGTCACGCTCGAATACGACGATCGAGGCGAGGTGACCCAAAGCTCCCTCCCGTTCTTTGCGGGCGACGCGCCTCCCCTCATCGTCACCGAGCGCGACGTGCTTTCGCGGGTCGTACGGCGCACCCAGCCCGACGGCACGGTCGACGAGACGCACTACGCAGGCAAACAGCGCGAGTTCATCGACCGTCGAGGCAACCGCACGCTCCTCTTCGACGACGCCCAAGGCAACACCCTCGAGACGCAACAATTCGTCGCCGGATCGACGCTCGTCACGAAGCAACGGTTCGACGTCTTTGGGCGCCTCATCGAGGTCATCGACGCCGTGGGGCAGTCGACGCACGTCACCTACGATGCGTTCGGACGGCGCACGAAGCTCGAAGACCCGAACACGGGCACCAACCGCTACGCGTACGACGTGAGCGGCAACCTGGTGCAGCAAATCGACGCGGCCGGGCGGACCACGGAGTTCAAGTACAACCTCGACGGCGACCTCATCTTTAAAAAGCTTCCAACGGGGGAGTCGATTTCGCTCAAGTACGGCGTGGCGCGCGACAACGCAGTTGGCCGCATTTCTCATGTAGACGACGCGGCCGGCAAGCTCGACATCCGCTACGACCGCCGCGGTCAGCAGGTCGAGCGCGTGCGCACCGTCGAGGGGCGAACGTTCCGAACCCGCTATGCGTACGACTCGCTGGGTCGAACGACGTCCATTGAGTATCCCGACGGCTTCAAGGCGAAATACCGCTACGACACCGGAGGCTTGGTCGACCGCATCACCGATCGCCGCGACGAGGGCATCGTCGAGAGCATCGACCACAATGCGCTCGGCCGTCCCACGACGATGAGCTTTGCGAACGGCGTCAATTCGGGCTTCACCTACGATCCCATCGGCTTCACGCGTACCATTGCGACGGCGGATCGGCGCGGCCATTCCCTGCAAAATATCGCCTACGACTACGATCCCGAGGGCAACGTTACGCGGATCACCAATTTCGACAAAACGAGCTTCTCGCAGACGTTCCAATATGACGAAATCCATCGACTCGTGCACGCGGTGGGAGGATACGGCGACGAAACGTATCGCTATGACGCCGGCAGCACGCTGATTCGCAAGGACAACCTCGTCTTCCAGCGCGACCCGAGCCACCGCCAGCAGGTCACATGCGGCATCGACCTCGACTTGATCAAAAAGGACCACAACGGCATCGGCAACGATCCGCGCCTGCGCGCGTGCGCCACGGAGCTCGCGTCACCGGCGGGGGGCCTCGCGGCCGACGACCGAGCCGCCGTGGCGAAGATCCTCAGCAAGTCAAAAAAGAACGACCGCG
>DATEMX010000711.1:0-3151 GCA_035275365.1 Polyangiaceae bacterium
CGTCGCGCAGCGCCCGCTCGAGCTCGGCGCGGTAGAGCGGCGACGTTCGCCCCCCCAGGATGTGCGCGCGGGCCGTGTCGCTCGCCAGCGCGATGAGGGCGTCCGGGCCGGTGTCGTGCCGGCGGGCGCGGGTCGCCTCGAGCGCGGCGCAAAGCGCACCATGGATGAGCGAGCCTTTTTGCCACGGTTCGAGGGTTTCGCCCTTGGCGTCGAACGTCGCCGCGCCGAGCACGCGCTCCGCGAAGGCGGCGAACCGGCAGAGCGATGCCCGTTCGATGGCCGTGGCTGCGATGGGATTCGCCCGCGTGCCCCCGACGGCGCTCTGGAGAAGTTCGGCCACCGCTCGGTCGTCCGTGGATACGGCGCCCGTTGTCGGCGAAGCGGGCATTCTCGGATCGAGAAAGAACGCCAATCGGGCTCTTTCGATGGCTGCGCGCCTCGCCAGGTCGGCGTCGCTCGCCGGCCCTCCTCGAGCAAGGGCCGCGAGCTCGGCTCGCCGCTCCGACAGCGGAGGCGCATCGAGAAACGAGCCCGGAGCGCGGACCGTCGGGCTCCCGCCGAGGGCGAGCTCGCTGAAGATCGCCGCCGGCGCTACGTCGAGCCCCTCGGAATCGACCGACGCGCGCGACATGATCACGCGACTTGCCCCGGCCATGGCGACCAAGAGCGCCGTGCGGCGGCCCGCCGTGACGACGGGGGCAGGCGAGGGGCGTAGCGCCTTCGGAAGTCGCGAACACATGTCGTCGTTCAAGATCGTCGTAGGCAGCGGGAACGGCTCGAACGCCCCTTCACTCGCGCGCGCCACCAAGAGAACCTCCAGCGGCAGGAGAGCTACCTCGGTGAGGCGGGCGATGCGCACCGCACCGCTCCGCCACGCGCTGCGCGGCGCCACACCCTCGAGCGCCGCCTCGAATTCCGCCCGAAAGCGCGCGATGGGCACGGGTTCGGCCACCAAGCCGAGCGTCGCCGCAGCGGATACGACGCGCTCGCCGGCCGCCGTAAGCGAAAGGACGCCCACCGCCTGTTCGTGAACGTGCGCCGACCAGAGTTGCTCTTCGCGGCTTTGGGGCTCTAGCGCGAGCCACGTTTGGATGGCATCGGCTTCGGTGGAGAAGAGCCCCATGGAGCTCCAGGCAGCCATGAGCTTGCCGACGATGGCGGCGCGAGGCGCGTCGCTCGAGAGATCGCGCCGCCAAGCCACGATCCGCTCGAAGGTATCGATCATCCATGCATCGGGGGAGCCCTTCGGGAGCTCGGCAGCCAAGATCTCGGCGAGCAGCGTCCCATCGCGGTCCGTTTCCACCGGGATCCGCTCGAGCTTGCGGGCCAGGGCAAGGCCGCGGCGCCGGCGCTCGGCACGGCCGGGCGCATCGACGAAGGGCAGGGGATCGACGATGCTCGTCCGCAATAGATCGGTGAGGGCCGCCCTGCTCAGCGGTTCGGCGGCGAAGGCGAGCCACGTCAACGCGGCGCGCACGGCGGGAGCTGCTTCTGGCGGACGCCCTCGAGGTTCGGCGAACGCGATCCGCGCTTCGGCAAGAGCCGAGCGCAGCGGCTCGAGAAACGCCTCGTCGAGGTCGGGGACGACGACGGCGATGCGCTCGGCGGCGACCCCCCGACCCAGCGCCTCGAGCACGGCGCCCGCCACGGCATTCGCCTCGGCGGCGGTGTTCGCGGCTTCGATGAGGGTTACGCCTTGCGCGGCGCCGAACTCGACGAGCTCGAGGTCCGGTGCTCGCGAGAGCGTTTGCCAGCGTTCCTCCAAGAGCGACAGCACGGCGTCGGGGGCGCTGGCGAACTCCGAGCTTGCGCTTCTGCCTTCGCGCCGAACCCGTGGCATGCGCACGGTGACGGGCACGCGTCGCGCGAGCGCTTCGACCCACGCGAAAACGGCCGGATCCCAGTCGAAGAGCCCCTCGACGACCACGTGCGCGGGCAGATCGCCGGACGGCGAGTTGGCGATGGCGCGCGCCGCCCAATGGCCCATCGCGCGATGGTCGAACCAACCGGAGGTCGCGAGGAGCGCGTCGGTCGCTTCGAGGAGCCGCGCCAAGCGGCGCCCGCGTGACCCCGCTCCGGCGAGGAGCGGAGCGGAGACGCCCGCCTTGCGCAATGCTCCCAAGGCAACATCGATGGTTCCCGCGAGCGAATATCCACCTTTCCATGCGAGCTCGTCGCCCTCGCGGGCGAGCGCCATGGCCGTCGCCAGCTGCGTGATCTCAGGTGTAGCGGGACGCAGGGCGCCCGCCTTCGCCGCTTCGGTGACGAAGGTTCGCCACGTCATTGCGCGCCGCCCCTCGCATAAATGGTGTTCGACGTGACGTTCGGTCGCAACGAGGTGGAGCGGATCGCTGGCCATGATGTTCGAGCTCGCTCAGTCTCGAGTGGCTTGCCAGATTTGAACGCGAACGCTCGCTCCTTCGGAGCCGTCGGCAGCCTTCACTAGGACATTGAATGTCCCTGGCTCACGTACGCAAACCGTACCGTCGACGGGAATCACGCCGATGGCGTCGGCCGACGTGGCACGAGCGAGCACCTCTCCCGCGGGCCCCACGAGCGACATCGCCAAGCCGGGAGTGTCCGCGACGACCGCCGCGCGCAGACAGGCGGGCGCGGCCGTCACCCGAAAAGGTGTCTCCACGTTCGCCCCGCGGAGGGCGGTCGCCACGGCGATCTCCGGCAAAATGGGCAGCATGCCCTGAGCGCAGAGGCGCTGGAGCTCGGCCATGTCGCCGTCGGCGCCACCATCGAGGCGCAGATCGCGCGCGCAGCCCTCTTCACGCCGAAAGCGCGGTTTCCCAGCGGAACCAATCCGAGCGAGGCCGACCTCGGTGGCCTCCACGACCGCCGCGTCGTCGCGCTCCCCCTCCGCCTTGTCGCAGCAACTCGCCGAAACCACGGGCGCGCCGCGCTTGCAGCCAAGAAGGAGTATGCCCGCCACCACCCAAGCCTCGGTCCTCGGCATCTTGCGCCGGGCTACCGCGACGCTCCCTCCGCGTCAAACCGTCGTCAGCTACGCAGACAGGCCGTTTCCTGCTAGCCCCCCACCGGGCTGCGCCCGACACACGATGCGGGAAACGGGGTCACGGTGAGACAGCTTGACCGAGGTTTCTTACTAGCCCCCCACCGGGCTGCGCCCGACACACGATGC
>DATEMX010000712.1:0-3062 GCA_035275365.1 Polyangiaceae bacterium
GCCGCCGGTGCGGCGCTCGTGGGGGCCGATCTCTCGGGGGTCGATGCGCGCGACGCCAATTTCTCGAAGGCCGATCTCTCGGGGGCGACGCTCACAGGAGCTCGCGTCGCGGGCGTCATCTCGGCGGGCGCGACGCTCGCGGGCCTTCAGGCCGATTGGCTCGACGCGAGCGCCGAGGGCGACGGCTCACGGCGCGTGCCCCGCGACAAGGTCATCGCGGTTCTCGGCAGAGAGGGTCCCCTCGAACCGACCGAAGGCGCCGCGAATCGGCGCTACTTCGGCCGCGGCGACGTTCTACGCAACGCCACGCTCGAATTCGACTCGGGCGCGTTCGTCGAGATCGAGAGCCTCTTCGAGCAATGCTCGATCTCGCTCGGGCAGGGGACCGAGCTCGTCGTCGGTCGTGGGGGTGTGCTCTCGGATTGCCAGATCAAGGGCGGCGGCAACATCACCATCAACGGTCACTTCTTCGAGCGCCAGAGCCCCGGCATCATCGGCGCCGAGCAGGTGGTGGTGAGCGAAGGCGGGGCGCTCGTGGGAGCCGTCGAACAAGCTGCGCACTCCACGAGGTTCGCGTTCGAACCGGGGTGCAAGCTCCGGATGAAGATTTTGCAAGCAAAGAAGACCAACGGCGAAGGCAGGAGAGAATAAATGGACAATCTCAAGGACGGGGAGTTGGGCGGCAAGAAGACGCTCGTCGAGGAGGGAACCCAGTTCAAGGGGTCGCTCTCGTCGAGCTGCCCGATTGTGGTCAAGGGGAAGATCGAAGGGGACGTCTCGGCGCCCTCGCTGCACGTGAGCACCTCCGGCGCCGTGCACGGCAAGGTCAAGGTGGGCGAGATGCTCTCGCAGGGCGAGCTCTCGGGCGAGTTCGACGCCGACACGATTCAGCTCTCTGGCGTGGTCAAAGACAAGACCGTGGTCCGCGCCAAATCGCTCGAGGTGAAGCTCGCGCCCGCCAACGGCAAGATGCAGGTCGTGTTCGGCGAGTGCTCGCTCGACGTCGGCGATATGCCGAGCAAAGAAGCGGCGCTCGGCCCGAACAAGGAGAAGGTGAGCGCCAACGGCTCGTCGGTTCCTCCACCTGCCCCCATCAACGGATCGGCGAGCTCGGCGTCGGCCATGGGCGATCCCCCCGGCTCCGCAGAGGTGATGAGCGCCGACGCCGCGGGCGAAGCACCCGAGTCGCGCAAGGCTCGGTCGATTCCTCCCAAACGCAATTAGCACTACCGCTGCGGATTTCTCGCTACCAGATCGATCGTCGGAGCGGGCATACGCCAACTCAAGGACTGACCGACATACAAGTCAGATTTGGGGTGCTCTCGGCTTGAGCGGCGAGCGGTGGCGGCTCGTTCTGTCCAAAACTAGGTGGTTCCGACAGCCTCGCCGTATTTTACGTTGGGTCTCAGCCATTTTGGACGATCGTGATCTGCTCCTGCCAAAGTCTGCAGCAGTAGTATTAGCGCTGCTGCCGCAGAAATAATGTGTCGGTGGCAGAAGCGGACATCGTAGGCCGCGGCTGCTAGACCTACCTACGGATGGCGGACCCCTTCGAGGTGCTCGGCGTTCGCGCCGGGGCGAGCAAGGAAGAGATCCGCGCGGCATACCGGGAGCAGGTGGCGCGGTTTCATCCCGACAAGCATCACGGCAATCCGCTCGAAGAGCTGGCCGCCGCGAAGCTCGTCGAGATCAACCGCGCCTACGAGATCCTCTCCGCCGACGATCGCCGCGTGGAGTCCGAAGGGGGGCCGGCGCGACGCGCGTCGCGAAGCGAGGGCGAGAGAGCGCGCTCGCCCGCCCCCGCCGCTCCTCATCCTGCCGCGAAGCTCGCTCGTTCGCTCGGAATGATCGCGTCGCTGCTGCTCTTCTTGAAGTTCGGGCTCGGTTTGGTCGGCGAGCTCTTCTTGTTGGGCCGCGCGCTCGTGATGGGGCTTCTCTCGCTCCTTCGAATCGGTCCCGTCGTCGCGGTCGCGGTGGCGTTGGCGGTGGGCCTTTCGGTAAGCCACGTTCTTCGCTCTCGTAAAGGTCAGCGAGGTCGGTAAACTCGCGGGCCATGGGCAAGGTAGCGATCGTAACAGGAGGGACGGGCGCTTTGGGCGGGGCGGTGGCCAGGAGGTTCGTCGAAGCTGGATACGAAGTCCACGCGACGAGCTCGCGAGCTGCCGAAGACGCGCGAACGCCGGTGAAGGTGCACGCCGTCGATCTCACCGATTTCGAGGCCGTGCGCGCGTTCGCGGCCGAATTTTCGGAGGTCTGTGCGGTTGTGCTCTCTGCGGGTGGATTCGCCATGGCCGAGCTCGCGGCGCTCACTCGTGCCGACGTCGATGCCATGATCGACGCGAACTTCAAGACGGCCGCGTCGGCGCTCGCCGCCTTCTCGTCGAAGCTGGTTTCTGGCTCCGCGGTCGTCGTCGTCGGATCGCAATCCTACGAAGGCGCGGCGCGATCAGCCGCTTACGCGGCGTCGAAGGCGGCGGTCGTCAGTTTGGCCAAGAGCGCTGCGCTCGAGTGGAAAGAGCGGCGCGTTCGCGTCAACGCGGTGCTCCCGGACACCATCGACACGCCCGCCAACCGGCGAGACTTGCCCGGTCAAGACTTCACCAAATGGGCCGAGCCACGAGAAATCGCCGACGTCATCGTGTGGCTGTGCTCGCCGGCCGCGGCAGTCGTTTCGGGCAACGCGATTCGGGTGGGAAGGTGAGCGTGCGAAGGAGGGGCGCCCGGCTTTTCCTGCTACTTGCGGCGCACGAGGGTGCCCTGCTTCTCTAAGAACTCGTCGTAGGTGCCCTTGAAGTCGACGAGCGTGTCGCCCGTGAACGCGAACAGGCGGTTGGCGAACGACGTGATGAGATCGCGGTCGTGGGTGACGACGAAGGCGGTACCCTCGAAGCGCGTGAGGGCGTCGCCGAGCGCGACGATCGACTCGAGATCGAGATGGTTGGTGGGCTCGTCGAGCACGAGCACGCTGTCTTTCGTGAGCATCAGCTTGGAGAAGATGAGGCGAACGGCCTCGCCGCCGGAGAGCGCGTCGGTGGGCTTTTTCCCTTCTTCTCCCTTGAAGA